>JBDNDH010000119.1:0-5137 GCA_046719235.1 Thermodesulfovibrionales bacterium | reverse complement strand
CACATTGGGACCTGGTGCCACAAATCTCGTAACTGGCATTGCTGATGCTCAACTTGATTTTGCACCTCTTGTTGCAATCACCGCTCAAGCATCTTCAATGAGGAGACACAAGGAATCTCATCAATATATAGACATACTCTCAATGCTTAAGAGCATAACTAAATGGAATGTAAGGATTGACAGACCAGAGATAACCCCAGAATCTGTAAGAAAAGCCTTCAAATTGGCTGTATCAGAAAAGCCAGGTGCCACACACATCGAATTTCCAGAAGACATTGCCTCCATGGATGTGGAGGGGAATCCCCTTACTATTGAGGATGTTGAAAAAACCGTTGCGAGCCCCGAGTCTCTTAGCAAGGCATTGAGGACTATAAGGGATTCCA
Source organism: Thermodesulfovibrionales bacterium (assembly GCA_046719235.1). GTDB lineage: Bacteria > Nitrospirota > Thermodesulfovibrionia > Thermodesulfovibrionales > Dissulfurispiraceae > DUZI01. Next base: position 4,754 of record JBDNDH010000119.1, on the reverse strand, counting down.
AGATACCCATGATTATTGCAGGGCACGGTGTTATTAGGGCAAATGCAAGCCAAGAGTTAACACTCTTTGCTGAAAAGTCTGGTATCCCTGTGGTTACTACTTTTATGGGTATGGGGGCAATGTCAGCAGACCATAAACTATTCATATCAAATATTGGACTACAATCAAGGGATTTTATACAGTGTGGCATAGACAAATCTGACCTCATCATTGCAATAGGATATGACCCTGTTGAGTTTAGCCCAAAATGGTGGGATGGCACCAAAAAACTGATACACATAGATGCAAATCAACCAGAGGTCGATACCAACTATATTGCAATTAAGGTCTTAGGAGATATCAAGGAAAATCTTGATGCCCTTACATCACAAGTTGATTTCACAAAAGACTATTCCTACTGTCTGAGGCTCAAAAATGATATACAAAAGGATATGTCTGAACTCCTCACCCACACCTCTAAAGAAGGTGTAAACCCCCTGTCTGTGATCAATATAATCAGGAATACCTTAGACAGAGGCGATATCCTTATCAGCGATGTTGGTGCACACAAGATCTGGATTGGTCGTTGTTACATGGCATATGAGCCAAATTCAGTTTTAATATCAAACGGATTTGCATCGATGGGGATAGCCTTGCCTTCGGCAATCACCGCCAAACTCTTATACCCAGAAAAGAATGTTGTATGCGTGGTAGGGGATGGTGGTTTTATGATGTCTGTCTGTGAGTTGGAGACCGCAAAAAGACTCAATCTAAACTTTACCGTAATAATATTTAACGATAACGGATACGGGCTCATAAAATGGAAACAACACAATAGATACAAGAAAGACTTTTTTGTTGACATAACAAACCCAAACTTTCCGAAACTTGCCGATGCCTTTGGATGTTACGGATACGAAGTAACCTCAGAACAAGATCTCATAGTAGCGCTCAAGAAATCTCTAAGATCAAAAAACATTAGTATAATTGATTGCAAGATAGACTACTCAATAAATCGTATCCTTACAGAGCGATTAGGGAAGATAGTATGCAGGATTTAAAAACTGACTTTATAGTGATTGGTGGGGGAGTAGCAGGACTTCGTGCAAGCATTGAACTGTCCAGACATGGAGATGTGATAGTCCTGACAAAAGACATCCTCACAGAAGGAAGCACTGAATATGCACAGGGCGGTGTGGCTGTTGCCCTAAACTATGATGATGAGGTAGGTATTCACTTTGAAGATACAATCAAGGCAGGCGATGGCTTGTGTAGGAATGAGGCAGTTGAGATACTCGTAAAAGAAGGACCTAACCGCATCCTTGAACTAATAGAGTGGGGGGCAGAGTTTGACAAAGAAGACTCCAAACTCGCATTTACCATAGAGGCTGCACATTCACGTAAACGAATATTACACGCAAAGGGGGATTCTACTGGTAAGGAGATCATGAGGGTTTTGGTTGATAAGATAAAGACCCTTGAAAATGTCCAAAAAATATCTTTTTGCACTGCCATAGACCTCATAGTAAAAGATGACACCTGTTACGGAATATTGGTATCAAAAGGCGATGAAATCTTTAGGATCAGAGGTAAGGCTACTATCATTGCAACTGGAGGTGCAGGACAGGTATATTCAAGAACTACAAATCCAGAGGTATCTACAGGCGACGGTATAGCCATGGCATTAAGGGCAGGTGCTATACTTGAGGATATGGAGTTTGTCCAGTTTCATCCAACAGTGTTGTTTGCACCAAACACTCCTCTCTTCCTTTTAAGTGAGGCAATGAGGGGTGAAGGGGCAATTATAAAGGACATCAATGGTGAGGCTTTTATGAATAGGTATCACCCTAAGGCAGACCTTGCACCTCGGGATATAGTATCAAGGGCAATTATATCACAAATGGTTGAGACCAAATCTGACCATGTTTATTTAGACCTCACACACCTTGACCCAGATTTCATAAAAAAGAGGTTTCCTCGTATATACTCAACCTGCATTGGATACAACATAGACATTACAAGACAATTAGTGCCAATATCCCCTGCTGCACACTACATAATGGGTGGCATCAAAACAGATCTAAATGGTGTTACAAATATTCAGGGGCTTTATTCTGCTGGGGAATCTGCATGCACAGGTGTTCATGGCGCAAACAGATTAGCAAGTAACAGTCTTTTAGAGGGACTTGTTTTTGGATACAGGTGTGCAATACACGCAAGCAGTGTTGATTACACCCATAAAAAAGAGGAAGTGATTCATCACAACATCAAAGAGCCCTTATCACCTAAAGAGATCCAAAACATCAGGCAGGATATCAAGAGGATAATGTGGGAGTATGTAGGCATCATACGATGTGGGAAATCGTTAAACCAAGCAAAAAGTGAACTCTCAAAATGGTCATCAATTATGGACATGGAGTTTTGTTCAAGAAAGGGCATTGAGACCAAAAATCTCATGTGTGTGGCAATGTCAATAACGGAGAGTGCACTTTGTAGAAATGGCAGTGTTGGTGCCCATTACAGGACAGACTTTAAACAAAGGGGAGACAATTGGCAAAAACACATATCTGTAAGACTACAAAATAAGGAGATAAAAACATGTACATGAGAAAGACAAAGATAGTCTGCACACTCGGTCCTGCATCAACGGATGTTAAGGTAATAAGGGGGCTCATAAAGAATGGGATGGATGTTGCTCGTTTAAACTTCTCACACGGTTCACACGACGACCATCATACCGTCGCACAAAACGTCAGACAAGAGGCATTTAAACTCGGTAAAAACATCGCTATCTTACAAGACCTACAAGGCGTCACGGGGCGTGGCGCAGCCTGGTAGCGCAATCTGCGGCGCAGGCATTACCCGTTTCGTCACACAAGACCTACAAGGCATTAAAATCAGGATCAGCGCTATTCAAAAAGGCGAGTTTGAATTAAAAACAGGCTCGAAGATAAAACTTAAACCCGGTAGTAATGAAAGCACCCCTGATTGCCTATATATATCTTATCCACCACTTACTAAAGATCTAAAAAAAGATGATCTGGTCTTGATAGATGATGGCTTACTCAAACTCCAGATAATCTCAAAAGAAGAGCAACATCTCACTGCAGAGGTAATAGAAGGTGGAGTTGTGAAGTCAAAAAAGGGTGTAAATCTTCCTACCGCAAAGACTACCGTAAATACCTTTACAGATAAGGACAAAAAAGACCTCCAATTTGGAATTAATTTAGGCGTCGATTATCTCGCCGTTTCTTTTGTGAGAACTGCTGAAGATATAGAAGCAATTAAGACATGGGCAAAAAAGCAAAAAATCACACTACCACCAATCATAGCCAAGATTGAAAAACCTGAGGCACTCAAAAACATATGTGAAATACTTGATATTGTAGATGGCATAATGGTAGCAAGGGGAGACCTTGGGGTTGAGATGCCCACAGAGCAAGTCCCCATCATCCAAAAGATGCTCATAGAAGAGGCAAATAAAAAGGGTAAAATAGTCATAACTGCAACACAGATGCTTGAATCCATGAGACACCATACAAGACCCACAAGGGCAGAAGCCACAGATGTATCAAACGCAGTGCTCGATGGGACAGATGCGTTAATGCTCTCAGCCGAAACAGCCACAGGCATGTACCCAATAGAGGCTGTAAAGATGATGGATACAATTATTCGCTTCACTGAAGAAAACCTCTTTAACAGAATTGGAAGTTTTTATCAACTTGGCAAGGGTTTTCCAGAGGCAATTGCCTCTGGGGCAAAGGAGGCAGCCATTGATACAAATGCAAAGGTGATTGTTGTATTTTCCCACTCAGGTTTTACAGCAAGGCTTCTTTCAAAGCTAAAATCATCAGTGCCTATTATTGCCTTTACTCCCGATCAGAAGGTCTTAAGGGGCATGTCACTCTTTTGGGGGACATATGGCAGACTCCTTGAGACACCTGACGTAGGTATCCTTGATGAGGTCTTCATGAAGACTGTTGAAAAAAATCTTATAAAAGAAGGCTTCATTGAAAAAGGTGACAATATCGTATTGGCTGCAAGTTCTCCATTTCTTGGCAAGGCAAACATCATCAGATTGCACAAGGTTATATGAACACATTAAAACGCGAGACATTCTTACAAACGCAGGGGCTTTAACTTTACTAAACCTAAATAAAAACTATTTTCAAGATTGGATCCATATTTAAAAAATCTCATCCTCATTACATCAACATCTCAGATTTTTTAACACCGCGATATCCTACATAAAATTTCTTATTACACGATAATCAGTAAACAGCATCAAAAAGGGATTATGGCTCGGCATATAGGATATGAAAGGGGTAAGGATAAATTTTATGCAAGCCTTAGATAAGGTTAAAAAGGATTTTTTCCAAGTTTTCTATGCAGACTTAGAGATATGCTATTTTTGTCCCTACGCAATCTCTCAAAAAGAATGTAAGACATGTTGTCACCATTTCACATTGTCCTGTAAGATGTATCCATTATGCCCTATCTGCCTACAACCTAAAGGTTCATGTGTTTGTAACATATAGAAACCTTTGTTTAAAACCTTAATCGAAAAGTTAAATTTTTTCTCCCTGTGAATATGAATGAAGTGGGGCTATACCACTTCATTTAGGCTTTCATGACATACCTTATACTGAAACAGAAAAAGGCAACAATATCTGACTCTTTCCTCAAATTTGTAAACGATTAGAACAAATAATCATCCATTAGTAGTCTCAAGGTTTACCAGTGTCTCCATATCTTTTAAGTGGATACAAAAAGAT
>JBDNDH010000118.1:0-5140 GCA_046719235.1 Thermodesulfovibrionales bacterium | reverse complement strand
ACCCTGCCTGTCTTTTCACTAACCTTATCCCCTACCCTGTTTACGCCAACATCAATCACGCAGGCACCTGGCTTGATCCAGTCTGGTTTGATAAGGTGAGGAACCCCTGCTGCCACTATAAGAATATCCGCCCTCTTACAGTGACCTGCTAAATCCCTTGAGCCAGTATGAACAACTGTTACAGTGGCATTTGCGTTTTTGCCCTTTTGCATAAGCATAACCGCAATAGGCTTGCCAACAATATTTGACCTGCCAACCACCACTACCTCTGCCCCTGATATCTCATAACCTGACTGAACGATCAATTCTTGTATCCCTGCAGGCGTGCAAGGTCTAAAGATTACATCATCTGCACCGATCATCAATTTTCCAAGATTAAAAGGGTGAAAACAGTCAACATCCTTGTCTGGGTTTATGGCGTTTATTATCCTCTTATCGTTAATGTGTCTGGGAAGTGGGAGCTGAACCAAGATACCATGTATGTTTACATCGCTGTTATATCTCTCAATTAACCTGATTAGAGAAGCCTCGGAGATGTCTTCTGATTGACTGTCTTGAACAGAGTAAAAACCCAATTCATGGGCCGTCCTCTGCTTTGCGGTTACATAACTGACAGATGCAGGATTTGCACCTACAAGGATAGTGACAAGTCCAGGTGTTATACCGTATTTCTGCTTTAAGTGACCTGTCTCAGCCTTGATCCCCTCCATTATCCTTTGGGATATCTCCTTACCCTGTATTATCCTTGCAGGCATCTCAACCCCCTATATATCATTGAGATTATTTAGGTTTCAACTTTATTAACTCAAGCATCTCCTCACGGGTCGTCTGCTTGGTCCTAAAGATTCCCCTCACAGCAGAGGTCACCGTCAATGTCCCCGGTTTTTTTATCCCCCTCATACTCATGCAGAGGTGATCTGCATCTATAACAACCATACAACCCTTCGGTCTTAAACTTTCCATTATCAGGTCCGCAAATTGAGAGGTAAGTCTCTCTTGCACCTGCGGTCTTGACGCAAGATATTCAAGTGCCCTCGGGAGTTCGCTCAGACCAACTATTCGACCCTGTGGTATATAAGCAATATGTGCCTTTCCGTAAAAAGGAAGGAGATGGTGTTCGCATATTGAATAAAATGGTATATCCTTAAGTAAGACCATCTCATCATGACTCTCACCTTCTATTGGTTTTAGGAGGTCTTCTTCAGGCGGCATCAATCCCTTAAATATCTCAAGGCACATCTTTGATATCCTCTTAGGGGTATCCTTTAAACCCGGACGATTTACATCCTCTCCGATGCCTTCAAGTATGAGTAAAACACCTTGCTCAATCTTGTCTCTATCCATAACTACCTAATCACCCTCTTATCGGTAACTATAATGTCCATCTTGATGTCCTCCGCTGTGTGGGGTATTGATTTAAGCATCTGTTCTTCGTAGGCTATCCCTATAATGGTGAATCTATCAGCCCTTTGGAGTTTGATATGCCTAAGATACCTATCGTAATAGCCTTTACCATACCCCAGCCTGTTTTTCTCTTCATCAAAGGCAAGCCCCGGAGTAATGCAAACATCAATATCCGTTTCTTTAACTTGCCTTTTCCCATTGAAGATTTTATCATCTATTGGCTCTAATATGCCACAGAAACCTGGGCTTAACTCATCAATATCCTTTATAAGATATGCCAGTAACCCCCCTGAAGACATCATAACCCTCGGCACCACGATGTCTATATTAAGACTCATAAAATCACTTATTATCCGCCTCGTATCTACCTCGCTCCTGAATGATACATATGTCAATATCCTCTTTGCATGCAATACCTCTCTGATATTAAAGAGTGAATGTCTGATAGCGGCATCCTTTTGTGTTCTCACCTCTATCGGTATGCTATCCCTTAAAAGAGAGAGCCTCTTTCTTATCTCTTGTTTATCTCTGAGCAAAAAGCAATCTCCACTTTCTCATAAAGGCGTTAGTGCAGTCTCACGGTTACAAATCTTCATTTGAGAGTATATTGTCCTTGATCATCTGAACCTCTTTTACAATCTCCTTAGACACATCAAAGGGGGATTGGCCACACATATCGGCATCAACAACAGACTTGTGATGGTGAATGTAACCGATAATATTTAAGTCATTGGTCTGGGCGGTAATATAGTCTAAATCCTCTTTGGTCCTTATCTTGTTTACAACAACAAAGACATCCTTCACACCCAAAGCCCTTGCCATGTCATTTATGGACTTTGCAGTCTGGATACTCCTTCTACCTGGTTCTACTACTACCACAAAGGCATCTACCCCCTCTGCTGTCCCGCGAGTCATGTGCTCTATGCCAGCCTCCATGTCAACGATTACAACCTCATCCCTTTCGGTGATCAGATGCCTCAGAAACCTCTTTAGTAAGACATTTTCTGGACAGTAACATCCCGCATTAGCAGATTTCTGCCTGCCAAGCATGATGACATTGATACCCCTGAACCTATATCCAAAAATATCTGCAATATCATCTACCTTTGGATTTAATCTAAAGATGCCACCCGACTGCCCCCTCTTTGCACCTGTCCTCTCTTCAATCAAGTCTTGCATCTCTCCTATTGGAATAATCTTACTCATCTCGTCAGCCGGTATGCCAAGCGCCTGTGGGAGGTTTGCATCGGGGTCTGCATCCACTGCGATGACCCTTTTGCCTTCAGATGCAAAAATGTGTGCGAGGACGGCAGAAAGGGTTGTCTTCCCCACTCCACCTTTGCCAGTTATTGCAATCTTCATAGGCAAGATTATAACACAAAGCATTTGATATAGAGACATTCTATAAGGTATCATTTAGAAGGTTTTAAACAGAAAAGGTTATCATATCCCAATAGAATGCATGTATAATGCCTTACATGATGAAGCAATTATTGTCGTTGGGCTTGTGAGGACTGGGATTGTATTTGAGTTATTAAACAAATCCTATCAAAAAGGAGATACTGTATCAAAAACCCTACAAGATGACCGATTATCTCTACATGTTAATAGGGCTTATATGTGCAGGCATAGGGGGTGAGATGTTTGTGAGGGGTGCAGTAGGTCTTGCACATTGGGCAAGGATATCGCCGGGTATTATAGGGGCTACAGTTGCAGCATTTGGGACATCAAGCCCAGAGTTATCAGTAGCGATAAACTCGGGATTGACAGATCAATCTGAGATTGCATTAGGTGATGCGCTTGGAAGTAATCTCCTCAATGTTGCACTTATTCTTGGGATAACACTCTGCATCTCGGGTATTCAATCCCCCCGTGAGAGTATAAAAAGGGATTTTCCAGTTGCACTACTGCTACCAGTTATAACTGGTATCTTTGCTTTTAATGGTGTCATCTCCAGACTGGAGGGTGCGATAATGCTCTCTATATTTGTCATATGGCTTATCCTTACAAGTATTGATGCATACAAACAAAGGAGTCTTACAGATGAGGTTATTGGGGAGCATCGAGGCTATCTGTCTATATTTTATACGATCTTAGGATTAGGGCTTCTTATCTTGGCTGGTAAATTTATCGTTCAGGGTGCAGGTGGTATTGCCCTTGCTTTAGGGATAGATAAGTTTATAGTTGGTGCCACTATTGTTGCATTGGGCACATCCACACCAGAGCTTGCAACCACCGTTATAGCCAAGATCAAGGGACACGACGAGGTTAGCCTTGGTACAATCTTAGGTAGCAATATCTTTAATGGTGGGTTGATAGTCTCTGTGGCAGCGGTCATATCCTCTATTAGGATCAATCTTTTAGAGACCTTAATCACATTGATATTTGGTGTTTTGTCCTTAGTAATTGCATACCCCTCAAGAGACGGTTTTATCGTAAGAAAAAGGGGTGTGATGCTACTTATACTGTATGTGATTTATGTCTATCTGCTTTGGCAAAACAGGTCAGTTTGAACCACCTAATCAGTCTTATTTGCTTAGATATGAACCTTTGAAGATATTCTTCTTCAAATAAACTTTATGTTATAATTACTGACCAAGCGGGCGTAACTCAGCGGTAGAGTGTCAGCTTCCCAAGCTGAAGGCCACGGGTTCGAATCCCGCCGCCCGCTCCATAAAAAATCAATACCATACATCAACCTACTTAAAAAGCTGTTGCCTATCCAAATCTCAGAAAAGTCAAAGATGTAAAACAAGATTAGAATTTTATCTCAAGACCTCCATAACAAATCTTAAATTTAATGGATATCTCCACACCTCATGGGTATATTTCACATCCAAAGGGGATTTTGCGGTAAAATAACAAAAACAAATAAAAAGGACTGATATGAAAAAGGTAATAGTATTAATCGTTGTTTTTGGTCTCATCGGTGGTATATTTCTTTATAAGAAATGGTCTAACCCAAGATACAAAACCTACGATGTGAAGAAGACAAGGCTTGTGGAGTCCGTATATGCCTCTGGCTATATAGACTCAACAAATGCAGTAGTTATCAAATCCGAGGTCTCTGGTATCGTAGAGAGGTTATTTGTAAAAGAGGGTGATACGGTAAGGGCAGGACAGGTTTTGGCAACCATAAAGAATGATATCCTCAGGGAAAACCTTGCAGAGACAAGGGCACAATTAGAGTTAGTAAGGCAGAGGCTCAGGGAAGATTCCGACTTCTTGGCTGACATAAAAAACACAATATCAATCAAAAAGGCAGTTTACGAAAATGCCCTAAGGAATTTTCAGAGGAAAAGGGCCCTATATGACGAAGGACTTATCTCAAAGGAGCGATTCGATGAGGCAGAGAGAGACCTTGAGATATCAAAAAGAGACTATAACAGACAGGAAAATATCCTCAGAGATACCTTAAAATCCCTTGAAAGCCAATACAAAGGGCTCATCCACAGAGAGGGTGCAATAATTTCAGAGATCCAAAGGCACACGGTAAAATCCCCGATTTCAGGTACGATACTCAGAAGGTTTGTCAAAGAGGGAGATTATGTAAACACACTAAATCAGACAAATGAGATATTCTCTGTGGGAAACAGAGATGATATTGAGACTGTATTGATGATAGACGAGGAGAATGTCCCTCTCGTTAAAAAGGGGATGAAGGTTATTGTTACATCAGACCCGTTCGTTAATGAGGTCTTTGAGGGGACCCTATTGCTGATTGATTCACAATCGG
>JBDNDH010000117.1:0-5189 GCA_046719235.1 Thermodesulfovibrionales bacterium | reverse complement strand
TATAGATGAGATGAGATCTTGGCTTGAGGTATTTCTTATATACATGAGGGATGTGTTGGTTTGTGAGGTAAGTAGATCTCAAGACAATCAGATCCTATCCGTTGATAAAAAGGGCATTGATATAAAAAAGACCTTAGACCTCTACAACGAGATACTAAGCCTATATCAGAAATCTGATATGAATCTGAATAAAAAAATTGTCTGGAACTACGTAAAAGAGGTCATAAAGGATAAGGTATAACTAAAAAACCCTACGAAACAATACGGTGTAACTTCTCTAACTGTTATTGTATTCTTTTACCAACCACTTTAGTCTTTTTACCTCATCGGCATCATAGTTGGAATACATCTCAGAGAAGATAGAGTTATTTGTCAAGAGTGGGTCTAATTCATCATCAATAATCCCAGAATCTACAAGCGACCTCCAAGCCTCAGTGCCTCTTATTGGTGAGTATTCAGTTAATCTTATCTGAACACCAAGCCCCATCAGAAATTCTATCCCTTGCTTTACCTCTTTGAGTTCCTGATGAGGCAGGCCATACATAAGGTAAACGCCTATATCCCTCTTTTCAAAACCATTCCCCTTGAGATGTCTTATTGCAGTTACCAAATCGCTGTCCGTTGTCTTACCCCCTGTATCCATTTGTCTTTGTTTGTTAAAGGTCTCATAACCCAATCTGATGGTCCTAAATCCCGATCTCCTGAAAAGGTAAGCCAGCTCATCGTCAATAAATCTGCAGTGCAATCCATTAGGTGTATGGAGACGTATAGTAAGTCCCTTTTCTGAGATATACCTCAAGATTGGTTTGATATGGTTTTCGCTGTTATAAAGTAGTGCATCATCATAAAAGGCAATATCCATCACACCATGATTATAAAACTCTATGATCTCCTCTAAGACATCATCTTGATCCCTTTGGGTATAACTACCGTTTAATATATGTGAGGCACAATATATGCACCTAAATGGACATCCATAAGAGGTCAACACTGGTGCATAGGGATATTTTGAATAGATATTTAGTTTGTAATAGCTTGTGGGGGAGTCTTTTATCCTTCTTAGCTTAAATCCAAAGGACTCAATTATTATCTTTAAGGAATCTTCTGCCCTTCCAATACATACTGCGCATGGATTACATTGACTCAAGGCATGCTCTGGATAGAGTGTTGCATATATCCCACCTAAGACTATAGGGATATCACCGCATATCTCCCTTATTAGTTCAATTGCCCTTTTTGCCCCGATATACCAATATGACATAACCGTGGTAATGAATATGATATCTAAGGGCATTGACATCCTGAGTCTTGATACAAACTCTTCTTCAGTTATGCCATAAACCTTGAACCTTCGCCTTATACTGCCTATTATATCTGGTGTGGTTATAACCTTATAGGCATATTTACCCGTGTTATATTGCCTCGTCTTGTTTATCTTAAGACAATCAATATAACTTAACTCTACATCATATTGAGATAAATACTCTGCAACCTTAAAGAGACCAAGAGGCATTGCCCACAGATTATGGGCAGAGAAGTCGTATATCCAAGGATTGATGAGCAATGCCCTAATCTTCATTGGTGGTTATGACTGTATCGCCTCCCTTGTAATCCTCTCTGCTAATCTAAATAGCGCATCCTTTCCCTCAGGTGTCCTCGATTCTATATAAAACCTTACCTTAGGCTCGGTCCCAGAGGGCCTTATCATAAACCAAGAGTCATCGCTTAATATTATCTTCGTCCCATCCACAGTGATGAGATCTTTTACATAAATGTCCTCGTCGTTTAGCCTTATCTTAGTACCAATTTTATATTGCCCTGCAATTCTTGATAGTTTGTCAAGAAGGGGCCTGCCAGTGAGCGATCTGTCCACACTGATACCTGAGCGGTCGGGATAGAAGGCACCAAAGGTTTTCATGAGGTCATCAAGATATTGGGTCAGGTTTTTCTCTGTGACTGCTATCATCTCTATCGCAAGCAAGAGACCAACAATCGCATCCTTCTCAAGGGTATGGTTGTATATTGAGATACCATCAGATTCTTCAAAGGCTACAATCGCCCTATCAACAGAGCTTTGTAACATATAAGGTCTAAAATTCTTAAAGCCGACCTTCGTCTCCCTTATTGGTATGTTAAGGGCGTTGGCTATCGCATTTACGAAATTGCTCGTTCCGACCGACTTTGCCACACATCCCCTAATCCCCTTATAGTGATACAGAAAATGCAACGCCATCGCCCCAAAGTAATTCATGGGTATCTGCATAGTCCCATCACTGAAGCGAATCCTGTCACCATCAGGGTCAATAATAACGCCTAATTTAAATTCATGGCTATCAGCCTTGAGTAGATTATCCACAGCCATCATATTCTTCTCTGATGGTTCGGGTGCTATACCTCCAAAGAGGTAATCGTCTTCAGTGCGGAGATAGGCTATATTCTTGTGTTCACCAAGGATCCGCTGTACCTTTCCCCTTGAGGCACCATGCACATTGTCAACAACAACAAACAACCTGTCTGACCTGATAAACTCCCTAACAAGATTAAGATCTATTGTCCCTCTCTGGACGATATATTTTTCATAAAGTGCGGTAAGGTCTATGTGTGAAATCTCTTTTACAGATGGGGCTTTGATCAACGGTTTAGAATCCATTATCCTATTTGCCTCCTCTTCAATAACGGATGTTATCTCAACGCCAGCAGGACCACCATCTGAAGGGTTAAATTTAAATCCTGCAAAGTTTGCTGGGTTATGTGATGGTGTGAGATTTATTGAACATGCGGCATTCATCATCTCAACCCCGGCAGAAAACTCAGGGGTAATGGACTCTCCGCTATACCAAGTCTTAATCCCTTCAGATTGCAAAAGGCCAATGACATCCATAGCGAAGTCCTTCCCCAAAAATCTGTTGTCATGCCCAACGATAACACCCCTATTTTTTATCTCATCAAAATCCTTAACACCCATCGCCGACATAAAGGCCCTATCTCCCTTTTTAAATGCGTTGATAATACCCATCGTAACGATCCTCACATTATTAAATGTGTAATCTGAGCCAATCTCACCACGCCATCCTGATGTACCAAAGACAACCCTTGTTGGTTCATGGTTTTCCCTTGAAAATCGTTCGATCTCCTTTAAGAGATGGCTTTTTGACTTCGCATCAGAGAGAATCTCTTTCCAGCATTCAGAGGCATTGTTAAACAATCCAGACATAACCGACCCCTCCTTGTAAATTAAAAAAGTGTTGTATTTATTTGCCATGAATTCTATCATAATAAAGAAGATAGTGAAAATGATTTCGGAGGTGTCTCTTGCAGAAGTATATTATTAACAAAGAAAATTCTGCCTTGATGATTATTGATATTCAAGAGAGGCTTGCAAATGTAATGAAACACAGAGATGAGGTCATAAAAAATACACTCCATCTCATAGACCTATCAAAACTCTACGATATACCCATTATAGTTACAGAACAATACCCGAAGGGGTTGGGCAAGACAGTCCCAGAGATAACCCAGAGATTAAACAATTACACCGCTCTTGAAAAGATAACATTTGATTGCTGTTTGGATGACGAAATAAAAAAAACGATCCTATCACTCAACAAAACACACCTCATCATCACAGGCATGGAGACACATATCTGTGTTCTACAAACCACCCTATCACTCTTACAGATGGGTTACCACTGCCATCTTGTTTGTGATGCGGTTTGTTCACGGACAAAACAGAATTGGAAGACAGGACTATCCCTTATGGATAAAGCAGGTGCGGTGATAACCTCTACAGAGATAGTCTTATTTCAGATATTGCAGAGGGCAGGCACGGAAGAGTTTAAAACCATCTCAAAGAAGATTAAATAACACCAAACCTACTTTCAACCTATTTTGAGGGTGCCTCAATACTTGACAAAATTAGTAGGTTTTTATAGCATATTACATGCTCAGATTATCCACCAAGGGACAGTATGGCGTCAGGGCAATGTTTGAGATCGCACGGGGCTATCCCGACAGACCTGTGACTATAAAAGAGATATCTGATAATCAGGATGTCTCTGTGTCTTATTTAGAACAGATTCTTAATAAACTTCGTAAGGCTGGATTGATAATGAGCAAAAAGGGACCAGGCGGAGGCTACATTCTTACAATGCCACCAGAAGCCATTAGCATTGCAGATATCCTAACGGAGTTAGAGGGTCCGCTTGCCATAACATCATGCCTTGACCCATCCGAAGGTTGTATGAGGGTGGACAGGTGTGTAAGTCATCTTTTATGGAAGGAATTAGGACATCAAATAGAGAGATTCTTAAAGACGATAAAATTAAGCCATCTTATCAATGGAGATATAGGTAAGGAAGATGAAATTTGTTGAAAATGTGAAGGCAGATGTCACCGCTGATGTAGTCTATATGATGTGTCCAATGCACCTGTTAAAGCTGGATGAAATGATGAAGAAGATCGACAAGGGGCAGATACTTGAGATTATGACAGATTATGATGGTGCCCTTGAAGATATCCCCCAGTGGTGCGAGAAAACTGGTAATGAGTTTATCGGCATCCATGAGGACGAAGATTACTTCAAATTTTATGTAAGAAAACTCGTTTAAAAGGAGAATGTTATTATGCGATGTTATCTTGACCATGCCGCAACCAATCCCTTAGCCCCAGAGGTTTTTGAGGCAATGTTGCCGTATTTCAAAGAAGAGTTTGGAAACCCTTTAAGCATATACGAATTGGGCATAAAGGCAAGGGCTGCGATTGAAAATGCAAGGGAACAGGTAGGCAGATTGATAAACTCAAAACCATCTAACATCATATTTACATCAAGCGGGGCAGAGGCAAACAATTTAGCACTAAGGGGTCTTGCACTGTCAAAACAATCAAATGGTAAGCATATATTGGTCTCAAAGGTTGAACACCATTCAATACTGAATTCCGCACGGGTATTAGAAAAGAGTGGCTTTGCGGTCACCTATCTACCAGTAGATAAATACGGTTTTGTTGACCCAGATGTTGTCAGGTCATCCATTACCAAAGAGACCATACTTGTCTCTATAATTCATGCAAGCAGTGAGATAGGGACCATTGAACCTATAAAAGAGATATCCAAGATAACAAAGGAGCGAAAGATACTATTACACACAGACGGTGTTGCCACAGTTGGAAATATACCAGTTGATGTCAATGAA
>JBDNDH010000116.1:0-5204 GCA_046719235.1 Thermodesulfovibrionales bacterium | reverse complement strand
AGATGTATTAGTGACCAATAAACCTAACGAAACCTTTGAAAACACCAAATCAACTGAGAGATACAGATGGTTTGACTGGGACAGGGAGAAACTCCTCTTTCACGGTTGTTTTATAGGACCTCAACCAATGTGGCGTAGGATTGTGCACGAGGATTGGGGCTATTTTGATGAGTCATTTATTGTCTCTGGTGATGCGGAATTCTGGTTGAGGATTTCACAGGGCTGCAAGTTTTACCACATCTCAGAACCATTTGGACTGTATCTAAAGAGCGACTCAAGTATTGAACATACAAATAAGAATCGGAGGGACTTTGAAAACATAAGGATAGTTACACTATACAGGGAGGCAGCCCTCAAGGGAGAAATCATCAGGAAAGGGTCAATCAAATCCCTTATGAATTTTGATGAAGATCTCCTATCAGTCATTGCAGCATACAGGGATGACCAACATTTACAGCCCTTAATAGAGATGATAAGATCACTAACAGACGGAAAAATTGAGATAATATCGATAAAGGCTGATCATAAGGTAGGCTTTGCATCTTTATTGAATCAAGCCATAGCAAAGGTAAACGGACGAAATATAGCAGTCGTAACGGATAATGTTGTCCTCACAGATAACACCCTAAGTCACCTTGTATCCTACCTTAATGATGATGTATCTATAACATCACCTGTAACAAATGTAAGATTGTCACTTAACCCCATACCCTACAAGGATTTCAAAGGTTTAAGAGAGTTTGCAGCCCTTTACAGACAACGTAACATCCATCGCCAGATAGAGTCGAGGGCTATAACATTTGATTGTTTTGTCCTTAGGGCTGATCTATTTTTTATCGTAGGCATATTCGATGAGAGATTTAAGCACCTAAGTGACTGTATAAATGATATTGCTATAAGGGCAGTTATATCAGGCTGTAAGATTACAATATCAGGTGATGTCTATGTACATATCTCCGATACAGGTCTTTATCGCAGGTCTGATAAAATGCTCTTTGAGTCAAAATGGTCTGATATACCTATTGAAGGTGAATTGGGAAAGAGGATATTAGTGACAAACACCATAGATGAATCTGAGCGTTCCCTTAGAATGGGGAACTTAGACAACTCTGTTAGATTAATCATGCAATCTCTAAGGGTATTCCCTGAAGACACAACCCTCTTATACCAATTTGTAAAGATACTATCTCTATCAGGCATGCATGATGAAATAGTCAAGATATCCAAATCGCTGCCTAAACTAAACTGTGAGATTGGTTTTTATGTCTGTTTGGCTTTGATACATACCGGCAGGTTTGATGATGCCTTGGATATGATGAAGAGGGTTGGATTAGATACCCACAGACTCAATTACCTAACCGCTATCATACATATGAAAAAGGGAGAGTTATCAATCGCAAAATCCTTAATTGAGAGGGTTATTCAACATCTCCCGTCATGGGGTGAACCTTACAGAGACTTGGGCTTGATGCAATACAGTGAGGGTGACAGGGAGATTGGCTTATTGAATATCGAGAAGGCATTTATCTTAAATCCCTGTATCCCTCGTATAACAGATACTTATCATCTACTTGTATCGGCTAATAAACTCTACACAAGGGCTGAACCCCTTTTTAGAGAAGCCCTGAGGCTAAACAGGGACTGCAATAAACTGGCAAACTTTCTAATAGATATCTTACTAAAAAAAGAGGACTATGAATCAGCCCTGTATCAGATCTGTGAGTATTTTGTGGATTTTGGTTTTAATGATGACTACATAAACAACGCCTTGACGATAAGGGACATCTTAGACAGAAAACCCAAAAGGGATAAACAGTGCCTCTTATCCGTATGCATGATTGTCAAGGATGAGGAGTCAAATATATGTAGATGTCTATTGTCAGTATTGCCTATAGCCGATGAGATAATAGTTGTAGATACTGGTTCAACTGACAGGACAGTGAATTTGGCAAAGGTGTATGGTGCAAAGGTCTTCCATTACGATTGGGATGATGATTATAGCAACGCACGAAACATATCGATTAGACATGCAAGTGGAAGATGGATATTGATATTAGACGCTGATGAGTTAATCTCATCGCAAGATTATGACATTATTCATGACCTGATGACTCAAGATACCGTAGCCTATCAAGTGGTAACAAGAAACTATACAAATCAAACCTCAATTTTAAACTTCATAGAAAACGACGGCTCATACAGAGAAGAAAAAGGTCTTGGTTGGATACCTACCATCAAGGTGAGATTATTTCCGAATCATAATGGGATAAGATTTAAAGGGAATGTGCATGAGATGGTAGATGAGTCCATAAAAGAGATGGGCATAGAGATAAAAACCGCACCATTTTTCATTCACCACTATGGCAAGTTAGATGTTATCAAAGATAGGACAAAGGGTGAGAGATACTATCAATTAGGGTTAGAAAAGATAAGGCAAAACCCAAATGATACAAAGGCGATAAAAGAGCTCGCTATTGTCTCTGGGGCGTTGGGGAAGATTGATGAGGCTATTGATCTATGGAAAAGACTAATCGAGATGGGCACTATGAAAGATATTGATTGCTATATCCATCTTGCCAATTTGAGTATCCTAAAAGGTGAATTTAAAGATGCCCTGATGTTTGCAAACAGGGCACTGGATATTAATAAAGAAGACATCACAACCAAAAAGATTTTACATTTTCTAAGAAACAAAGGCGTTGAGTCTGAGTGAGATAAATAGACACATCGAAGTTGGAAACAACCTCTTCAATGAGGGAAGGTATGAAGAGGCATTAAGGCACTACCGCAAGGCGCTAATCATTGACAACAAAAATCCAGTTCCGTATTACAATATAGCAAATATCTTAGCCCTTATGTGGAAGTTTTCATCTGCAGAAAGACACTACCAATCTGCAATACACTACGGGCTAAAAAAACCAGAGGTATATAACAACCTCGGTAATGTATTAAAAGATCTCGGAAGATTATCTGATGCCATATCTGCTTACAGGTCTGCCCTATCTCTTGAGCCTAATATGTTTGAGGCACTAAATGGCTTGGGCAACACATTATTGGCACAAGGGCTTATAGACGAATCTATTAAGTCATACTGTAATGCCCTCAAGCTAAGACCCGATAATCCAGAGACATTCAGCAATCTGTTGCTTGCACTGAACTATCATCACAGGATCTCACCTACAGATATATTCAACGCCCATAGGGCATACGGAGAGATTTATGCAGATGTCAATATCAAAAGAAATAAGTTTAAAAACAAGAAGATAAGGCTTGGGTATGTCTCACCAGATTTTAGGAGACACTCGGTTTCATACTTCATATTGCCAATACTACAATGCCATAATAGAGATATATTCGAGATATACTGCTATTCAGATGTTCAGGCACCAGACAGGTATACACATACCTTTAGGTCACTGGCTGACCTGTGGATAGACACATTCAATGTAGATCACAAGAGACTATTCGAGAGGATACTCTCCGATAAAATAGACATATTGATAGACCTTGCAGGTCATAGCGCTTATAACAGGCTCCCAGTCTTTGCAAAAAAACCATCCCCTATACAAATAACATACTTAGGCTACCCAAACACAACTGGCCTGTCCACCATAGACTACAGAATTGTTGATCCATACACTGACCCTGAGGGTTTAACGAATAGTCTCAATACGGAGAGGCTTCTCAGGATGAGTGACTGCTTTTTATGCTTTAGCCCTGAAACAGATTCTCCACCATGCACAGATCCACCTGCTATAAAAAATGGCTATATCACATTCGGATCTTTAAACAACATCTCAAAGGTCAATGACCTTGTCATCGGTCTTTGGGCAGATATATTGTTGCAGATCAAAGACTCAAGGATACTCATAAAATCAAAGGCGCTAAATGACCCCTCTGTTAAGATGAAGATCAAGGACAGTCTTATCAAAAAGGGCATTGATGAACAGAGGATAATACTCTTGGGATACATAAAGGGTTTTTACAGTCATCTCGAGATATACAATCTCATTGACATTGCACTTGATACCTTCCCATACAACGGGACAACCACCACATTTGAGGCACTGTTTATGGGCACACCTGTTGTCACACTAAAAGGTAATACCCACTGCTCAAGGGTAGGTTTCAGTATCCTTAAAAATCTCTGCTGTGATGAACTTATTGCAGATCAATACGACGATTACATATCTATCTGCAAGGCACTTTCTTTAGACATTTCAAGGCTAAAGGATTATAAAAAAGGCTTAAGACAGAGGTTATTGGATAGCATCCTTACAAACAAGGTAGAATTTACGAAACGATTTGAAGATCTATTACTAAAAATACACGATTCAAACTAATGTCAAAAGACCCGACAGTAATCTATGATGGAAGCATTGAGGGGTTTTTATCTGCCCTAAGGTTCTTGACGCTTAAACGGTTTTCACCCCATAAGATCGTCGCATCACATCGCCACATCCCAGAGATATTCGAACAAACAATTGAGATAACAAACGATAATGAAAAGGATATAATCTCCTTTTTGCTGTATCTCAAGGATAGGATCTCTCCCGATATAATCAAGAAAATACTCTATGCGTATCTATCAGAGATTGAAGATTTTGAGACTACAACGATTAATTATATCTTGAGGGCACTCAAATTGGGTAATAGATACATCTACAACATTGCAGACGAGTATGTAGCCACCTTAAATGAGATTTGTAGAAAGGTAAACAGAGAATGTCATAGATTTTATGGTCTGATGAGATTCACAAAGACCAGTGAAGGATTCTACTACGCCCCCTTTGAACCTGACCATAATATCATATCACTCATCGTCCCTCATTTTGTTGATAGACTTAAAGACCAGACATGGATAATTCACGACACCAAAAGAGACATCGCGGTATTATATCAACACATATCAAGGGAGGTTTCTCAGGTGACAATAAGTGATGATATAAAGATTGAAAACGATGAGCAGGCTCTCAGTGAACTTTGGCAGTGCTATTTTAGGTCTCTTTCCATTGAGAACAGAACCAACAGCCGCCTCCAAACAAGATGTATGCCAAAAAGATACTGGAAATATCTAACAGAAAAGACTACAACTGCAAGACAACCCTTACCATATCTTCGTCATCGTAAGCCTGTTTGAAACCATTTTTTATGCCCAGATTCAACATCCTGCTGTTGTTTTTCAATATCTCCATCCAGAGGGA
>JBDNDH010000115.1:0-5244 GCA_046719235.1 Thermodesulfovibrionales bacterium | reverse complement strand
AATCTTAGGCATTATATCACCTGAATTGGGATTTTCCCAGAGATATGTTACATATCCACCGCCCTTCTTACCCAGTTCTATCATCTCCTTTATTATAGGCCTGTTTTCTTTATCCCTTAGTTCTATAAGGGATTTACCTATAAAGTCCCTTTTGGCATGAACAAAACATCTACCATTGAAATCAATAGCAAACAAATAAGAACCATCCGCACCCTGCATGTCTTGGAGCAATGAAATAGTCTGTTCTGTGAAATCCCTATCCAGATCTTCGATATATTCCCCAGAGCTTAAAACCCACTCAAATGGTGAGAAATATTTTAGGTATGAGATCTTTTTGTGATAGGCACCTCGGCCTCCGGGTTTTGTCCATCTGTATTCATAAAAACCCTCACCCTCTGTCCTTGCGATCTTAATCATGTCCTTCATAAAATACCTGCCATCAGGATCACGGATGTTTATAAGGTTTCTGCCCTCCATTTCAGGCATATCAGCGAATAATTCTATCGTGCCATTTATATTAAGCACAAAGTAGTATCCCCTGCTGCTTTTACCAGTCCTCTTTTGTCTCAATGCCTCCTTGACCATCTCTTTTATCTCATCAAGGGATTTCTTGTCTTTGTAATAGTTATAAAGGGATGATGCTATGAAATAGGCCTCATCTGTCCTTGACTTAATATGTTCACCTGCATGTTTGTAAAATTGCTTTCTGCTTTCCTCGATATAATTTGAAAGTTTGAGTATATGTCGCTTGATTATTATCTTTTGATCCTCTATGTGAATGTTTTCAATCTCTTTTATCTCATTCTTTGTCCTACCATAATCCTCATACAACCAAAAAGAGAGGATTGCAGTAAAACACAACGATATAATCACAATGGTATTTAGGTTAAATGCCCTAAAGATTGTATTATTCAAGATACCACCCCTCTGTTAGATTATATCCTATAGGTTTATTTATGTAAATGACAAATATATCAGTTTTTCTAATCGCCCTACCCCTCACTCCTAAGGGCATATCATTTTATTGTTTTACTCAACACCCCTTTTATGATAAATTGAAGAGACAGATAGTGATGAATCTATTTTTCCGATATAAATGGCTATTCTTTTCAATCTCCGTTTCGGTGATTATTCATTGTATCGCAGTGTTGGCATTCATCAGATCTGATGTATTAAAAATCAGATTTGGATTGGATAATTCAATAATTGCTAAGATAGTCCAAAACAAAAATATCGAGTCACCTAAAAAAACCGGCAAAGTCTCCCCCCAAAGCCCCGATGAACCGAGGGAACCAATCTCAGATGAAAAGTCAGAACCACAAGCCCCCACCACTACAGAAGATTATCCAGATGGCACATCGGTAAGCACAGAAAGACAGGAGATAACTAACCCTGAAGAGCAGAGGATCAGACTTGAGGTGCCGCGACTAAGTGAGGGTATCGGCATCGGGGGGCAGGGATACAAGCTAAATATAGACACAGAGATCTCACCACAAAAAAAGACAATAGATAGAGGTATTGCCCTCCTAAGATACAATAGAGAAGAACTACACTACAACATTTACTGGGTGGGCATACATGTAGGTAGTGCAAGGCTCTCAGCAAAGAGACACCTTACAGATGTGGTCATACAGTCTGAGGTTCATTCAAATAAATTTATATCAAATTTTTACAGGGTTGAGGACTATGCTAAAAGCACAATTACCAACGGAAAGCCTCATAGGTTTAGGATAAAACAGATTGAAGGTAAGTACCGTAGTGACAAGGAGACCTTCTTTGACTATTCAGAAGGTCTCATAAGATTTATTGATTATCTCAAAAACATACAGACGGAGCACACCATCAAAGAAGGTATATACTGGGATGTGATATCAGGATTTTATTACCTTAGGAGTATGCCTGTCTTTGATACAAACAGGATATTCGTAGATGTGTTTGATAGCAACAAGTTTATCAAGGTGCAGGTTGTCATACTTGGCAGAGAAAGGATAGAGACCGCAAGCGGTGAAGATTTAGAGGCGATCAAGACAAAGATTATTATACACTCAGAGGGTTTATTCAAAAAGGTTGGAGACATATTCGTTTGGCTTTCAGACAATGCCGACAGGATCCCACTCAAGGTAGAGACAAAGGTGCCAGTTGGCAAAGTTACAGCAGAGTTGAGTAAGATAGAGACGGATTGACTTAAAAGATTATCAGAGGAGGCTAATATGAGACCTGACACAATCTGTATCCATGGAGGGCATAGCCCTGATGAAACCACATTATCAAGGGCAGTGCCTATATACCAGACGACTTCCTATGTATTTAAAAACACAGAGCACGCTGCAAACCTCTTTGGTTTAAAAGAGATTGGCAATATCTACAGCAGGATCATGAACCCAACCGTAGATGTCCTTGAAAGGAGGATCGCCCAACTTGAAGGTGGAACTGCCAGTGTGGCTGTATCTTCAGGGCAGTCTGCCACTGCATATGCGATATTTGCCCTTGCAGACAATGCCGATAGCGATTATCTTTATGCCTGTGGTGCTGATGGTTCAAAGGTAACTACATTTGGATACGAGATAGTATCATCCACAAGTCTATACGGTGGCACATACAACCTTTTTCACTATACACTTCCTAAACTCGGCATAAATGTAAGGTTTGTTGACCCATCAAAGCCCGAAAACTTCAAGAAGGCGATCACCGACAGGACAAAGGCATTTTTTGTTGAATCAGTGGGCAATCCAAAATTAGACATCCTTGATTATGAGGAGATCGCAAATATTGCCCATGAACACTCACTACCCGTTATCGTTGATAACACAGTCCCAACCCCTTATCTCTTTAAGCCAATAGATTACGGGGCTGATATAGTAGTGCATTCTACAACCAAGTTTATCGGAGGTCACGGCACCTCTATTGGTGGAATCATAGTTGATTCTGGTAGGTTTGATTGGTCAAGCGGAAAATTTCCCGGTTTTACAAATCCAGACCCGAGTTATCATGGTCTTGTATATTGGGATGCCTTTAGAGACTTTCAAGGTATGGGTAACATTGCCTTTGCCATGAAGACAAGGCTCCAGTTTTTAAGGGATATAGGGGCTTGCATGAGTCCTTTCAATGCATTCTTGTTCCTACAAGGGCTCGAGACCCTGCACCTTAGGATGGTCCGCCACAGCGAAAACGCCATGAAGGTTGCAGAGTTTTTAGCCAAACACCCAAAGGTCAGTTGGGTAAACTATCCGGGATTAGAGACCCATTCCACCCATAATCTTGCTAAAAAATACTTCAAAAAGGGGCTCTATGGGGCAATAATTGGTTTTGGTGTTAAGGGCGGACTTGATGCAGGCAGAAGATTAATTGATAGTGTTAGGTTGTTCTCACACCTCGCAAACATCGGTGATGCAAAAAGCCTGATCATACACCCCGCAAGCACCACACATCAACAGTTAACGACACAGGAAAGGGAAAAGACAGGCGTTACCGATGATTTCGTGAGATTATCAATAGGCATTGAGGATGTGGATGATATCATCGAGGATTTAGATAATGCGCTATCTAAGATCTGATGAAGACCCAGTCTGAAATAGGCATAGTTGAAACACAGTTTTATACCTTTGCCCAAGGTGATGACAAGATCACACTGACATGTGGTGAGAGATTTGGACCAATCACCGTAGCATACGAGACATATGGCACACTAAATAAAGAGAAAAGCAACGCCATCTTGATACTCCATGCCCTTACTGGAGATGCACATGCAGCGGGCTATCATAAAGGGAGCAAAAAACCGGGGTGGTGGCACCTGATGATAGGACCTGGCAGGGCCTTTGATACCGATAGATATTTCGTAATCTGCTCAAATGTCTTAGGGGGTTGCAAGGGCACCACCGGACCTATATCGCTTAATCCACAGACAAATGAGCCCTACGGTCTTTCATTTCCAATCATCACCATTGCAGACATGGTGAAGGTTCAAAACAAACTCATCAGTCATCTCGGTATCAAAAGGCTACTATGTGTTGCTGGTGGTTCAATGGGTGGCATGCAGGCACTTCAGTGGATGGTATCTTATCCAAACAAGATAGCCAGCGCCATCGTCATCGCCTCTACCCTAAAACACTCCGCCCAACAGATCGCATTCAATGAGGTAGGCAGACAGGCAATCATGGCTGACCCATATTGGAAGGGTGGATACTACTATGGAGGTCACATCCCAGCAAAAGGACTTGCAGTTGCAAGGATGCTTGGTCATATCACATATATGAGTGAAAAGTCTATGGAGGAAAGATTTGGCAGGCAGAGGAAATCCCATACTGCACCCTTTAGGTTTACAGCAGATTTTGAGGTAGAAAACTATCTGCACTACAAAGGTGACAGATTTGTGGATAGGTTTGATGCCAACTCATACCTTTACATTACAAAGGCCATAGACCTCTTTGATCTGACCTCTTGCAGCAGGCAAATACACGAGATGTTTAGCAGACTTGATGCAAAGGTGCTCGTAATCGCCTTTAAATCTGACTGGCTCTATCCAGTGCATCAATCAAAAGAGATAGTAAAGGCATGTAAGATGGCTGGCTTACAGACGACCTTTTGTGAGATAGATTCTGATTACGGACATGACGCATTCCTACTTGAAATAGACGAAGAGGCTCACCTCGTAAGTCACTTTATTGAAAGGGTGTATAAAGGCTTAAAATGATTGATATATCTCATAAAAAAATAATGGAGATGATCCCTAACGGCTCATCGGTCCTTGACCTGGGTTGCGGTGAGGGAGACCTACTTTATCACCTCGTAAATGGGAAGGCCGTCAAGGGACAAGGGATTGAGATCAGTGAAAAACTCATATACAAGTGCGTGGAAAAGGGGCTTGATGTCTTTCATGATGACCTTGACAATGGTCTTGTAGATTACCGTGATGGTTCATTTGATTTTGTCATTATCAATGAGGCACTACAAGAGGTAAGGTTTCCAGAAAAGGTCTTGGCTGAGGCATTAAGGGTGGGCAGATATACAATAGTGGGGTTCCCTAATTTTGCACACATCTCAGCAAGATTAGAACTATTCTTTCTTGGTAGGGCACCAGTGACCCCAGCCCTGCCACATCAGTGGTATGATACCCCAAATCTACACTTTTTGAGCATAAAAGACTTCAAGGAATACTGCAAAAAAAGAGACATCCGCATACTTAAAGAGACCTATCTACCAGAAAATCTTTATACCAAGATGCTTCCAAACCTCTTATCTGAAAAG
>JBDNDH010000114.1:0-5250 GCA_046719235.1 Thermodesulfovibrionales bacterium | reverse complement strand
TATGATCATGTCTGGTACCACTACCCCTGGTGGTGT
Organism: Thermodesulfovibrionales bacterium; assembly: GCA_046719235.1. Taxonomy (GTDB): domain Bacteria; phylum Nitrospirota; class Thermodesulfovibrionia; order Thermodesulfovibrionales; family Dissulfurispiraceae; genus DUZI01. The sequence continues at coordinate 5,214 of JBDNDH010000114.1, read as the reverse complement.
TAGGATGGGCATGGGCACCCAGCCAACACTTACCTTTGGAGATGCTCAGGCAATCCAAAGGGAATGTCCATCGGTGGAGTATGTAGCACCTACCCATGGCGGTGTGGCACAGGTTATCTATGGCAATCAAAACTGGTCAACTGCTATAACAGGCACTACTCCTGACATGCTCCATGTAAGGGATTGGGGCTTGGTAAGCGGTAGAAACTTCACAGACGATGACATAAGAAGTGCTGCTAAGGTTTGTCTCCTGGGCAAAACTGTTGTGAATAATCTATTTGGCAGCGTAAATCCCATTGGTGAGGTTGTTAGGATTAAGAAGGTACCTTTTACCGTTATAGGCGTCCTTGAATCAAAAGGACAGTCTCCCACAGGTCAGGATCAGGACGATGTGATATACATCCCTATCACCACATCACAGAAAAAGATATTTGGGACTCAATTCCCCGGTATGGTGAGGATCATCATGGTTAAGGCAAGGAGTGCAGAAGAATTATCAGAGGCAGAAAAACAGATTACCGAACTCTTAAGACAGAGACACAGGATAGGACCCAAACAGGAAAACGATTTTACAGTCAGAAATCTTACACAGATGATGGAGGCTCAAGAGCAGTCTGCAAATGTAATGACATTGCTATTGGGCGCAATCGCATCAGTATCACTTGTAGTGGGAGGTATTGGGATAATGAATATTATGCTTGTGTCTGTAACAGAAAGAACAAGGGAGATCGGAATAAGGATGGCAGTAGGCGCAAAAACCTGGGATATAAGGCTCCAGTTTATCATTGAGGCCCTCACACTCTCAATGATTGGAGGCATCATAGGAATAATTTTTGGGATTGCTGTATCAGAGGCACTATCTTATCTATCAGGATGGAAAACCCTCATATCCCCTTTCTCCATAGCCCTTGCCTTTTGTTTTTCTGCCTTTGTGGGAGTCTTTTTTGGTTTTTACCCTGCATATAAGGCATCAATGCTCAAACCCATCGAGGCGCTCCGCTATGAGTGAGGTTAATACTATTGTGAAAAAATCACCAGATAATATTTTGCCTATGATTATCCTTATCCTGTTAACCCTCCTAATACCATATGTTGCAACAGGTGAAGATATAAAAGAGAATGAGGTCATAACGATTGAAAAGGCCGTATCAATAGCCCTTAGTAACCATCCAGACATAAGGGTTGCTGAGGCAAACATAAGGGTATATGAAAGTAGATTAGGGCAGATGAGATCTGACTATTACCCATCCATAAGTCTAAATACTGGCATAACCAGATACTCCTCAGGTAAGGATGACACAAACTTTACCTCTTCAATAAACCTTAGCCAAAACATCTACGACTTTGGTAAGAGGGAATCAAAGGTCAGGATTGAGGATCTCAATCTCGCATCCTCCTCTGAAGAGTTAAGCAATACCAGAGGACAGGTCATCCTATCTGTAAAAAAGGCATACCTTGCAGGACTTCAGGCAAAGGCATCCCTTGAGGTTGCCAAGGAGGTGGTAAAACAAAATTACGAGCATCTCAAAAAGGCAAGGGGTTTTTATGAGACAGGACTCAAGGCAAGATACGAGGTTACTAAGGCTGAGGCAGATCTGGCAAATAGCAAGACAAACCTCCTAAGGGCAGATAACGTTTATAGATTAGCCATAACAACATTAAAAAATGCCATGGCTGTTCCATACGCACCGGATTTTGAACTTCAGGATGTCCTGCCTGCCGAGATGATCAATCAGAGTGTGGACAGCCTCATACAAAAGGCACTGTCAAACCGACAAGACTATACATCCTTGAAACTAAAACAAAAGGCTCAAGAGACAAAGGTTACACTACAAAGGTCACTTAATTACCCATCTATCACAGGGAACATGCAATATGGGATATCGGGGGATAAGACTCCATTTGATAAACACTGGACAGTCTCAGCGATGTTATCACTGCCCATATTTACAGGATTTAGCACAAAATATCAGATACAAGAGGCATTGGCTACACTTTCCTCAATAAAGGCTCAAACAGAGGCACTGATGCAGAAGATAATACTTGAGGTAAGACAGGCTTATCTCAATATGCTTGAGGCAAACCAGAGGATTGAATCTGCCAAGATGACACTTAAATACGCAGAGGAAAATCTTGAACTGGCAAATGGCAGGTATGCCGCAGGCATTGGTAGTCCTATTGAGGTATCTGATGCACTTACTACATACATAACTGCAAAGAACAGCCTTATAAATGCCCAATACGATTACAACATAGCAATAGCTGAGTTAAAAAGGGCTATTGGTGAGTAAAAACACTATAAATTTACATGAAAAACTCTGGCAAGTGATAAATGCTGAAGGCACAGATGTGGGACCTTCGATGGTCTGTCCGGATCAACCCAACCTCATCAAAAAATTTAGAGAAAAACGAGGGATCTCCTGACTTTATAAGCAAAAACCAAAAAACTCTACTTGAACCTCAACAAGGCATTGAAAATGCTACAAAGAAGGCTATGTGAGGATATTAGACCATATGTATAAGACATTTGCCATTGGTTGGTTTAGCGGTAATAGGGTAAGCATAAAAAGGTTACTTCATGTATGAAACTTGTTAAAAAGTCCGCATCTCGTATCTAATGTTGTTTGCTATCAAGTACTTCTCTTACCTTCTTAGACAGTGCCTCAAAGGTAAACGGTTTCTGTATAAAAACCACTCCATCTTCAAGGACGCCATGGTGAACTATCGCATTATCTGTATACCCAGACATGTATATCACCTTTGTATGAGGGCAAATATCCCTTAAACGATTCACCAGTGCCTTGCCGCCCATACCCGGCATAACCACATCTGTGATGATAAGGTCAATAGGTTTCTTTGCCTGTTCACATATGAGAAATGCCTCGCCTCCATTTGATGCCGATATAACATCATAACCCTGCATCCTTAGGGCATCTACTGCAAGTTCCCGGACTACCTCATCATCTTCAACAACTAATATAGTCTCGCTGCCAGCTGTATGTAAGGTTATAACCGTCTCATCGTCAGGTCTTTGAATGATAGTCTCTGATGTCTTTGGAATATATATCTTAAAGGTTGTCCCCTTGCCTAACTCACTATAAACCCAAACACTTCCACCTGTTTGCTTGACTATCCCATATACCATAGACAAACCGAGCCCTGTGCCTTTACCAACACCCTTTGTCGTAAAAAACGGCTCAAATACCTTTTCCTTTACCTCATCACTCATACCTATCCCTGTATCACTTACTGATAGCATTACATAGTTACCAGGTTGCACATCTATATGCTTTTTTGCCCATTCTTGATTTAGATAAACATTGGCGGTCTCAATCATTAGGTCCCCGCCTTCAGGCATAGCATCACGGGCATTTGTAACAAGATTTATTATCACCTGTTCAATCTGTGACGGGTCTGCCTTTATTTCAGTTGATTCCTCAGTTGTGTTTATTATAAGGTTGATGTCCTCCCTTATAAGTCTTTCAAGCATACTCTTAATGCCAAGCACTATGGAGTTTAAATCGATAACCTTTACCTCCATTATCTTTTTTCTACCAAATGCCAGTAGTCTGCTTGTAAGATCAGATGCCCGTTTTGCAGCCTTGTCAATATGTTCTATGTATCTTTTTAAGGGATCACCTTCTTTTAGTCCAATAAGTGATAATGTGCAATATCCTGTAATAACAGTAAGAATGTTGTTAAAATCATGAGCGATACCTCCTGCTAACTGCCCAATCGCCTCCATCTTTAAGGTTTGCCTCAACTGCCTCTCAAGGATTTCCTTTTCTTGTTCAACCTTTTTGAGTTGTGAAATATCTTGTATAGTGACCCGTAAGCCCTTGATATTACCATCGCCATCTTTAATTAGTCTGTCCTCTGATAAAACTATCAGTTCAGATCCATCCTTTTTTATGTATCCCCTTTCATGTGCCTTTCCCGGTGGTATCATGCCAGATACCTTGCCTAAGATTCTGCCTTTAGCCTCCTTATCTGCCCGGAATTTCCATATGGGATTACCAATCATCTCATCAAGGCTATATCCCAACATCTCCAGTTCGGTCTTATTGACCATTGTTATTATCCCCTGTGTATCCACCTCATGATATCCGATTGGTGCCTCGTCAAAGAGTTCTCTAAACCTACTTTCACTCTCAAGAAGTGCATCTTCTGCCTCTTTGCGTTTTGTAATATTGGTAAAAGAGCCAACCATTGCCACCACCTTATTGTCTGCATCCAAGACAGGCTTTTCCAAGACCTCTACCCATATCCTTTGACCATTTTTATGTATCAGTTCAAGCTCATATGCACCTTGTGCCTTTCCTGTCTGTAGTGATAGCAAATTTTTCTTAAATCCTTCTTCATTTATAGGGTTGTCTGATGCAATCTTTCTCCAATCCGTGAGTATCTCATGAACATTATATCCAAGCATTTCTGTCAGCTGAGGGCTTACAAACTCAAAGGACTTGTCAATATCATACATGTAAAATACACTTGGACTATTTACTATAATACTTCTAAACATCGCCTCACTCTCACTCAATACCTTTAATGTCTCTTGTCTCTGTTCTTCTTTTTTTATTGTGTTTATGGCACCTGCACAGGTAAGGATGAGTGGTTGGAGAAATGCTACAATAGCCTGATCATATCCATTAGACCTGTTGGCTATGCCTACTATGCCAATAATCTCATCAGCATAAACAAGAGGTAAACCTAAAAAAGATTTGAGATGTGGATGTCCTAAAGGGATACCACCGCTCCGCTTATCATATTTTGGGTCGTTTGAGATAACAGGCTTGGAGGTTTTTAAAACCTCTCCATAAAGGGTATCAAGGTTGTAAAAATCCAAAAATCCTTCCTTCATAAAACTCTCAGTGAACGATTTGTTTAGATCTCCCAAATCTAAACCAGCAAAGGAGTAAATCCTCACAAACCTCACACCCTCTTTGCTTTTTAAAACCCTACCGATAAATCCATATTCGCTCTCAGTGATTTCCAGTATCTCCCTCAAGATTGGATAAAATATACTTGACGGCTCAGACTTCTCCAAAACCGTTGACTGTATCTTGATTATTGATTGCATAAGTCTATTCTGAAGCCTAAGTTCATTTTCAGAAGCCTTTAAACTACTTATATCCTCTGCAACCCCCTCAATCCAACCATTTTCGGGGTATAGCCTTGCGGAAAATCTTACCCATACAACAGAACCGTCTTTTT
>JBDNDH010000113.1:0-5276 GCA_046719235.1 Thermodesulfovibrionales bacterium | reverse complement strand
ATATAGTTGCTTCAAACAACAAATCTGGTGCAGTATTTAGTATTGAGATACCTATTAAAAATACCTCATCATCCTAATTGTAAACAAACCTAATAGGGCAGTCAAATCTACCAATCTCTTTTTTGAAAAGACATTATTTAACAATAACACCATGCAACATCTCCCTATAAAAGTCACTATCAGTGCTCAAACCATTTTAAAATATAGGCTTATAGATTCTTCCATCTTCCGTTTTTAAATCTCATCGCAATCAAGATACCCTGAAAAGACATGGATACAACCATTGCAACCCAAACCCCCAAGGCACCCCACATGAGTTTAATCGCCAGCAAATACGCAAGAGGTATCCTGATTATCCACATACACGATATGATTATCTTCATCACCCCCTTGGTGTCTCCGGCACCCTGAAGCCCTCCTGCAAGTATAACCCCAATTGCCATCAAAGGCTCAGCCGCAAGGTTAAAGTAAAGGTATCTAACGGTTTCATCCCTAAGATCAGGATTATCTGTTAGGATACCTGCTATCTGATGGGCAAATATGAAAATGACCAAAGAGAGTAGGCTCACAATCAACACGCCTGTTAGTGCAAGCATCCAACCTATCTTTTCTGCCCTCTCTTGCTGTCGAGCACCAAGATTTTGACCAATCAATACAGATGCAGACATATTTAATGCAAATACAGGGAGATATATGATTGACTCTATCCTTAACCCGTTCGTCATGGCAGCAATGCCAACGACCCCTCCATCTTCTATCTTTCCTAAGATGTTCATCAGAAACACAGTCCCAGAATGCCATGCAAACTGCATTATCGCAGAGGGCCAGCTTATAGATAGTATCTTCTTCAGATATCCCAAGTCTATTCGGATAGGTATTTTGTATATAGCCCTCCAGTTTTTGTCACTAAAAAAATAGAGGCATGTCAAAAAACCACAACCTGTTGATACAAGCAACGAATAGGCAAGCCCCTTATAACCCAAACCATCAAAGATGCCATCTAAACCAAATGTTAATGGGAATATAAGCGTGATGTTTAGAAGGTTCGTCATTACCATCACAAAGAGTGAACGTCTGACCTCTCCACTTGCCCTAAAGATTGCGGTTGAGATAATGAGCATGTAGCTATTTGCTATTGCAATCCCGTGGATACTTAGAAGATCTCTTGCAATACCACTTATTTCGTGTGGAAAACCTGCAAAAACAACTATCTCTGCTGAAAGATTAATTATAATTAGGGGTAAAGATATGGCAAGGGATAACCCAAATATCAAGGATTGATTGGCAATAATAACAGCCTGATGAAAGTCCCCAGCCCCTATTGCCCTTGATATCATGGAAAGGCTACCAATACTTACTGCATTTGCCAATATCAGCAAGACAAAACAAATCTGCATACTAAACCCTACAGCAGACTGCACCTCTGGGCCAAGTTTGCCTGCTGCGTAAATCTCCACAATCCCCAGTAAAAATTGTGAAAACATGATAATAAGCATAGGGATTGACATACGGTAGATTGATATCCAGATATTGTCTTTTGTGAATGATGAATCCATATGAGAGATTTTAACAGTTTGTGATATAATTATCCCTATGCAAAAAGGTGTAATGACTGTAAATACAATAGATATTAATGAACTCCCAAAGGTCCCGTTAGTCTTAAATAATGTCTCTTCAAGGTTTACATACGACAATAGGATAATACCCATTGAATTCAAAAACAATAAGCTAAAGGTCGTTGTCTCTGAGCCAGTCGACTGGTCAGCTATAGATGCCATTGGCATTGCAACCTCTTCAGAAGTAGAGGTCATCGTCTTAGAAACAGATATCTTCAACCAGTACATCTCAAACATATACGGACAGGAATCACAAAATATCAACAAGATGATAGAGAGCATCTCCGAGGAGGGTTTTACCTTTCTAAACGAAGAGGATGTAGAGGATGTTGGACACCTCAAGGATCTGGCATCCGAGGCACCCATCATCAGACTTGTGAACGTAATTATTACAAGGGCTATAGATGCAAGGGCGAGTGATATCCATATTGAACCATTTGAGGATGAGATAAAGGTCAGATACAGGATCGACGGGGTGTTGCATGAGGTTGAAAGCATACCCAAAAACCTTCAATCTGCAATAGTATCAAGGATTAAGATAATGGCAAAGCTCAACATCGCAGAGAGGAGACTTCCTCAAGACGGAAGGATAAAACTCAAGGTCAATGAAAGAGACATAGATTTAAGGATATCTACCGTCCCCATTGTGTATGGAGAGAGTGTGGTAATGCGCATACTCCTAAAAGAAGGGATCGTCATCGAACTCTCGTCTCTGGGCTTTCTGCCAGATACCCTTAAAGACTTTGAACAACTGATCAAAAGACCAAACGGCATTATATTAGTCACAGGACCCACTGGAAGTGGAAAAACTACTACACTGTATGGCGCACTTGATAAGGTCAACTCGCCAGATAAAAAGATAATCACCGTTGAAGACCCAGTTGAATATCAACTCAAGGGTATAAACCAGATACAGGTAAAACCAAAGATTGGACTAAATTTTGCGAATACCCTAAGACACATCGTAAGACAAGACCCAGATATAATAATGATTGGAGAGATAAGGGACCTTGAGACGGCAGAGATTGCAATACAGTCTGCACTTACAGGACACCTCGTCTTTTCTACATTACATACAAACGATGCCCCGAGCGCAATTACCCGACTTATTGACATGGGTGTAGAAAATTTCCTGCTCTCATCTACCATCAGGGGCATAATGGCTCAAAGGCTTGTTAGGGTTATATGTCCTCAGTGTAAGACAGTTGATACGGATTCACCCTACTATGAGGATATCAAGTCCCTCACTAAACAGGATAATTTCTCTCTCTATAAGGGCTTAGGTTGCTCACACTGCACTTTTACTGGTTTTTATGGAAGGACAGGGATCTACGAGCTACTGTTGATCACTGATGAGATCAGAAACCTTATTCTCAAAAAGGCAGACTCAAATATCATAAGGGATACCGCAAAGAAACAAGGAATGAAAACCCTTCTTGAAGACGGGCTCATCAAGGTTTTGATGGGCATTACTACATATACTGAGGTGTTGAGGGTTACCCAAGATTAATCATGCCTCAATTCGAATATAAGGCTACAACCAATGATGGCAACATCGTTGAAGGCATCTTTGAATCACCAGACGAAAAGTCCGTTCTTGAAAGACTTAGAAACCTTGGTTTTATACCTCTCAAGGTAGAACCTGTAAAACAAAAGATAGGGCATAGGTTGTTATCAAAGGCATCAGGAAAGGATGTCCTTATCTTTACATCCGAACTCACCACACTCCTTAAGGCTGGTTTGCCAATAGACAGGAGTCTTAATATACTTTCAGAGATATCAGAAAGCAAAGGTATCAAGTCTGTGACAGAGGCTATCTTGAGGTCTATTAGAGAAGGCAGTTCATTTTCCGAGGCATTGTCAAAACACCCAACGGTATTTTCCAGACTCTATGTAAACATGGTGAGGTCAGGCGAGGCTGGTGGTGTGTTAGAACAGGTGCTTGAGAAACTTGTTGAATTTCTCGAGTCTGCAAAGGAGCTCAAGGATAGTATATACTCTGCGATGATATATCCATCCATACTCCTTGTTACCGGTGGTGCCTCTATAATCGTGTTACTTACATATGTATTGCCAAAATTTACATCTATATTTGGCGATATCGGTGTATCTCTACCTATTACTACAAGACTGCTAATCTCCTTTAGCACATTCATTAGAGATTACTGGTGGTTAGTCCTGCTTATTATAGGACTAACCGCCTTCTTCATTAATCGTTATATAAATCTTGAGACTGGCAAAAGACGATGGGATGCCATCAAATTGAGGCTGTTCGGTGATGTTATCAGAAACCTTGAAACCGCCAGATTCTGCAGAACCCTTGGGACACTCCTTAAGAGTGGTGTGCCACTTATTCAGGCACTTCAAAACGCCAAGGACATTACAAACAACTCCATAATCTCCGATGCCATTGAAAAGATTGCAAAGGATGTAAAGGAGGGCAAAGGGTTATCAGGTCCCCTTGCAGCAACCGGTGTGTTTCCAAGATTAGCCTTGTCTATGATAAAGGTTGGAGAGGAATCTGGGAGCCTTGAGGACATGCTACTTAGAATATCCAACACCTACGAAAAGGGGCTTAGGGAATCAATCAAAAGATTTATAGGCTTTATTGAGCCAGCAATGATACTACTCATGGGTATCATCATTGGTTTTATAGTATTGTCTATGCTCGCAGCGATATTTAGCATCACAGACTTACCGATGTAACACATTGGGTATACAAATGTCTGAATTCATTCACTGTAAAAAAGGCTTTACCCTTCTTGAGATGATAATAACCCTGTTTATAATAGCACTGATAGTAGGGCTATCAACCGTTACCTTTATCTCCCGTCAGCCATCAGAGATGATGAACTCATCCGCAAGAGACATAGTATCAACCCTTAAATATGCACGAAGTCTTGCACAATCCACAGGAGAGATCAAGGTTGTTAAATTTAATATAGACACCGGTTTTTTTGAGATTGAAGGTAAAAAAGAGAGAAGACTCCCTGAGGGTGCAAAGATAGTATTCAATGACCATCTACATGGGGTTACAAACAGGGGCATCTATAGGATTGAGTTTTACCCATCAGGTCTTTCTGGTTATGCAGATATCACCTTAGAGGGTCATAATAAGACTATAAAAATAGGTATAGACCCGGTTGTAGGTGCATATGTGGTTAAATAACAGAGGGTTTTCTCTCCTTGAGAGCCTTGTAGCTGCATCAATACTTGCTATTGCAGTAACAGCACTCTTACAGGTCTTTTCATCAAATCTCCGTTCCATCGCATATTCGGAGGATCATGTGAGGGCATATCTAAGGGCTGACGAGGTGATGAAGGAGATATGCTTAACAAAAGATATCTCTGAGACAACAAACACCATCAGAGACCCAGATGGAACGATGATCTTTTGGGAGATAAAGAGGGTTGATCTTGATAGGACAAAGGACATACCGTTGGAACTTTTTCAGGTTACTGTGAGGGTATCGTGGAAAAAAGACTTAAGAGAACGTGTTATAACCCTTACAACCTATAAATCAATGACAAAAAAGGTCTAAAGATGAACAAACAGGATGGCTTTACACTGCTTGAACTGATCATATCAATAACCCTTATGGCACTTATAGTTACAATATCATTGGGTGGGTTTCGCCTCGCCAATACTACTGCATCAAA
>JBDNDH010000112.1:0-5295 GCA_046719235.1 Thermodesulfovibrionales bacterium | reverse complement strand
AGGCATTTAATGTGAAAGTAGAAAACAATACATGCACCCTACCCCACATAATGTCACGAAAGAGAGACTTTATCCCTGCAATAGGTCAGGTATTGAGTATGGCAAGATGAGAGATTTAGACAATTTCTAATGAAAGTCATCATGTTTTAGTTACAAACCACTTGACTAAATGAAAATTTAAGTCAACTATCTTATCAACTCTCAGTCCTTTAATCACAGGACATCTTCGTTTAGCATCAGGAGGAGGACTACAGGTTGAGAATAATCAACCATTTATGCTTAATTTTTTGTGATATGACTGGTTGCTTGTCCATAATGGTTCTGCAAGAAATGCCAATGGTTTAGTTCATCATATAGATAGGTTGCTACTTGATAGTGATAACGATACCCCGAGAATTTTTGAATTTTTGTTAAAACACATTATCGATTACTACTTATCAAGTCCAACAACCAGTTTAATTGAGAGTTGTAGAAATACCTATAATAAACTTCTTGAAAAAGACTCAGGCAAATTCAATCTCATATTGTCAAACGGATACTTAACATTCGCCTTTATCCATTGGCAGGATTTTTATATGCTTCATAGAGAAAAAGAAACTGGAGATTTTGCTACATTGTTCCACATTAAATCTAACCGATAATGAAGAATGGGAAACTTTTTCATATCAAAAAAAGAGATAGAGGGAAAAAGGCTAAGATGCTAGTTTTTAGCGGTAACACATTAATATTAGATGGAGGTATTCCAAGATAATATTTTAAATGAGAACCCCAGAGCAAATAGCAAAATCATGTTTTAAAAAAGCAACACATTAAAGAGATGATTTTGATAAATTCTTAGCTTTTTGGTTTGCTTTCAATTGGCTTTATAATATCTACTTTGAAAATAATTAGCATAACCCTCCCAATTGTCAAGACAAAAAATAGGTTGATTTTGGGGTATTAACCTACAAGCATCTCCATCTTTCGTTTCATTATTGTCGCCAATAGTGATTGTCTTAACCGTTTCCATTATACTTCATATTTTGCCATTATCTGACTCCATATAAAACAGTTAGTTTGAGCTGATCTATCTGACCTTCTGTCAAAAGCCGTCTTTTTGCTAATTCGCAGTATTTCTTATCTATTTCAACACCGATGCCTTGACGCCCTGTCTCTAAGCAGGCAAGCAATGTTGAGCCACTTCCAAGAAACGGATCAAGTATCGTGTCGCCGACAAAACTAAAAAGTTTTATGCACCTTTTGGGGAGTTCAACTGGAAATGGAGCAGGATGTCCAACTCTTTTTTTACTTTCACCGCTGAAATTCCAGACGCCATTTGTCCATTCCATAAATTCTTTTTTTGTTATATCTGATTTTCGGCTGCCACTGGTCTTTTTCCATTCCTTCTTATAAAGAACAACAATCACCTCAACAGGGGCTATTACATAAGGGGCAGCAGCAGAAAGCCAAGACCCCCATGCCGTTCTCCTTGAGATATTTTGTTCGTTCCAAATTATTGTTGAGTGATACTTAAAGCCAACTTGTTTTGCAATGGTTGTTATATCCGCACACATGCTCTGTTGACCACCTTTATTTTTGTCTAAAGGGATATTCAGACAAAATCTTCCGTCATTTTTAATAAATTTATAACATCTGGCAAGCCATTCTTTTGTAAATGAGAGGTAATCATCATAGGTCATGGTGTCGTCATGTGTGTTGTATTTAATGTCTACGTTGTAAGGCGGAGATGTAACAATTAAATCTATAGAATTATCTGGAATGCTTTCTGTCTTTAAGATATCAGTGTTATATATAAATATTGAATCTGTATGGAAGAATAACTCGTCTGATTTTATTTTTGTCTCTAAGCCATAAAAGGCTTCGTGTTCATTAACCTTAAGGTCTGTTTTCTGGTATTTATGTCTGCTCGGATTTTGAAGGGCTTCAAAATTCTGACTCTCCCTCAAATATCTTTCAATACTTTCTCTATTAAAACGTCGTTGTCCTCCAGGTGTTTTAAATGAAGAAATCAATCCCTGCTTCTCCATACTATAAATAGTTGCAGTGCTTATGCCAAGATATTTTGCTGCTTCTTTGGTTGTAAAAAAAGTTTTTTCTTCCATTACATTCACCACATTAAAGATTTCTACATACCTTATCAGGATATTACAACATTTATCAACACTTCGCATTAAATCATAGAAAATGTCTCCGAAATTAGATTGGTTATGCCTTGCTTCTTTCAAAGGTCACAAAAAGCCTGTTTAAACTAAAAAGAGGTGTTTCTTTTAATCAGTTGCTTAGTTCACCTACAACCCTTTTTACTACCACTTCTTATCTTTTAAGGGTCTTAGGTGGATGCTTTCTTCGATGGCTCCATGCCATCAATCAATTCTGGTATCCCCTTCTTTTATAAACCTTTTTTGTAAGGCTACTTTGTATCATTTAGTTGAATGCATAAAACTATAATGTTTCCTAATTGGCTCTATTACCTCCCATGTGCATGAAAGTCCCTTTGGGAATGTAACAAAATCTCCTGCCTTGATTTCTATCTTGCTACCATCAGAGGTAGTTATCACTACATTTCCTTCAAGGATATAGCAGACCTCTGTCTCATCATAATGCCAGTCAAACTTTGACACCTCTTTTGTCCATATAGGCCAGGTATTGATATTTAGTTGAGCCTTTTTTTCTTCTGATATTTTTTCAATCTCAATCTTTGCCATCTTTTACCTCCTTCAAAATATTTATATTATATGCTACAGAGTAATTTTGACAGACATCCCCAATTTTTGTACCTAATGCCTGTTTTTTATAATCAACACATCATCTACTCTTTATTATGTATCCTAAAGGACAAAATCAAGGCAAACACAATCAGAAATAAAAGCACACCACACACATAGACAGTATTGAATACCCCAAGAAAAGGTATCATGTAAAAGGCACCGCCTATACATGCAATTATACCACCAACAGTAGATACAGCATAGACAAAACCTGCAAAGGCACTGCTTCTATGCATGCTGGATAACATTTGTATTATCAATGGAGACATGGCACCAAAGCAGGTTAACAAAGGAAATAACAATATAAAAGAAAGTATAAGTGAGCCTTGTTTAACCTCAAAAACTAAGAGGCTATCCTTTAGCCCCTTAAAGAAAAAGGGTAATAAAAGTGTGTATATACAGCAAAAACAGGCAAGTAATGATAGATACCTTCTGATATGTGCCTTCTTGGATAACCTACCACCCCAAAAATAGCCTATTGCCAATGAACCCACCGACACACTTATTACAGAAGACCACACATACATGGATGAACCATAAAGAGGGGCTATCATCTTAGGTGCAACTATCTCAAGTAGCATTACTGAGAACCCCTCAATAAAGGATGTAAATATCAAAACAAACCTGATCATTTTTAACTAAAAAATAGGGAAGCCCATTTTATTTAACCCCAAGAGATAGTTTTCAATAGCATGCTCTCTCCAATCCCTAAATGCCTCTTCGTTTATCACCTCAAAAACTGGCTTATCGTCTGTGAGTATATAATCCTGTGCCAACATCTGCTGGTTTATTGTCTTTAGCCTTATAGGGAGGTTTATGCCCCTTTGTTGATATATTGATCTTTTTCTCAAACCAGCCACTTGCCAATCTATCATCCTATTTGAACCGATGAGTATATTATTCCTATCCTCATCAGTCTCTGATGTGTTTAGGTAATTCATCAAAAACCCTGCCTCTATCATTGTTTTATAAACCGACCGTAACCCTTTACCTTTGTTACCAAAAACATGTTCATGAAAATTTATAAGCACTATTCCATCATCATTAAGTATCTGCCTTATTTTTTTAAATGCCTCAAGTGTAAACACATGAAAGGGCTGACTCTCTGCAGAGAAGAGGTCAATCACAACAATATCGTATTTTGACCTTGTAGAATTAAGAAAACGGCGGGCGTCATCAACAAAAAATCTGCACTTAGGACTAAGATTAAAATAATCCAATGCTATCTTATATACCCTCTCATCAATATCTACTGCATCTACCTCAAATCCCATATCAATCATCTCATTTACAAGGCTTCCGCCAGCAAGCCCGAGCATAAGAACCCTGCTACCATAAGGCTTGATACTCGACAAAAGATCAAGATAATGTATGTATCTCCATTCAGAAAGCCCTGTCTCAAGGTTTATAAATGATTGGGCAATCCTATTGTTTAATAAAAGCCTTGCCTTTACTTCCTTTCCGTTTTTTTCGTGTAGTAGATCAGCCACAATCAACTCTCCATAAAAACCTACCCTGCTGTATTTAATAAAATCTGGTTGTTTCCTTATAGTCCCATAGCCTACCGTTACAGTGATACCGATGAACATCAGGACAGTAGCCAGGGTGAGTAGGTATCTTGTGCCTGACAAAGTTAATGTAAAGCCAATACTCACCAGCAACATCAATACCCCTATCACAAAACATGAAATCCTAACCCCCAAAATCGGTATTAACCAAAATCCTGAAATTATTGCCATTAATACCCCACCAGCTGTTGATATGGTAAATATCCAACCAACTACACTTCCGGTATCTTCTACATCCTTACAGAGAACATTTACCAAAACAGGCGAGAGCATCCCAAAAAATATAGAAGGTAATAGACATAAAACAAAACCGGATAAAACAAGCCCTATGTTGTTACCGATTGAATAAAAGAGCTCAAATAAAGGGGGAGTGACCAATGGCATTATAAAGATGTATACACCAGCAATGAGAGATGATATCCCTAACGCATCCCTTTTATCTATCCTTCCTCCTAAATAGTAACCAATAGAAAGTCCTGTTAGGACACCACATAATACAGTTGCCCATACCTTTACAGAGGCACCGTAAAATGGGACAATCATCTTGGCTGTGGTAATCTCAAAATACATCAGCAATCCGCCATAGATAAAACATAACAAATAATATTTGATATAAGGTCTATCCTCAGGTAGTCTCACAGAAAATGACATGGCATAAATTTTACACAATAACTCTTATATTTAAAAAGCCTTTGCATAAAATAACTATCGGTTGTATGATTTAAGGATACATTTCTCAAGTTATTTACAACTACTACGATAATAAATTTAAAAAATCCATAGAAAATACGGAGGTTTTATGATTAGATTAGTTTCTCTTTTGGTATTGGGCATATTTATATCAAGTTGCTCTACATATTATTCTCAAAGATACCAGAATTCTTCAGAAATCACCCAATCAGATGCATTTCAGTCTTATGTCTATTGTGACACACAATGGCATTCATCCAGATGTGAAG
>JBDNDH010000111.1:0-5305 GCA_046719235.1 Thermodesulfovibrionales bacterium | reverse complement strand
CGCGCATCCGGGCGATCGTGCGGTCGGGATCTGGCTGGTCCTGCTGAAAAGGCAGGTTTAAAGAGAGGGGATGTGATACTTGAAATAGATGGTAAAGAGTTTTCAGACCCTTCAGCGTTGAGAAATGCGGTTGCCGCCATTCCACCTGGTAAAGAGATCAACATCAAGATCATACGTGATGGCAAACAGATGAATCTCAAGGCTACGGTTAGCGAGCTTCCAGCAGATATGCAGAAGTTTACTGCACCTACAGAGGGGGCATTAAAAGGGGTTCAGGTCAAAGACATTACCCCAGATATCAGACGCTCTCTTTCACTGCCAAAGAGGATTAACGGTGTTATCATCACAGAGATATCCGAGGGAAGTCCTGCAGAGGGGATATTATCAGAAAACGATATTATCACGGAGATAAATAGGAAAAAGATTAACAATACAAAGGACTATGCAAACGCTTTAGGAACTATAAAGAAAAATCAACCCTTACTCATTCACGTGTATAGAAACGGCTCTACTTTATACCTGACAGTGCCTGTGAGATAACAGCATCTTCTTTGCCTCAACTAAGCAGGTCTCTGCTGATGAACTGCAGAGACCTTTTGTTTAGATAGTCCCTCAAAAATCCTCATAGTGTTTAGCATAAAGCCAAACACTACCAGTATACTAAAAGGCTTATACCACATCCCGAAGTCTGGTGAAAGTCTCCTCACCAATTCAGGTAATATTCCCAAGGATACGCATATAGACATTAAAAGATAAGACTTATACTTAAGATTTAGATCACTATGTAGCATAAGTGCAAATATGGCAATAGGGACAGAGACGATTACATAGCTATTCTGTTCTGTCATTGGGTGAAACAGCATTAGATACCCAGTAGATAAAACCATGAGATACATGCCAATATACCTCTCAGCAAATCTGCTTTTGATATATAACCAAGTCAGAAGGGTAAGCAATCCTGCAAAAACCCTGATGGATATTGAGTATAACCCTTCAAGTTTTAGACCAAATAAAGCCAAAAAACCATTGATATCTGCAAAGCTCCGTTTAAGACCTACCGCCCTCGTCATCTCACCAATTGCAGATATATATTGACTAATCACATAATCATGATCAGAAAAGACAAACGGTAATAAGACCCAACAAGCCGTAAAGAGTGCTATTTTTAAAGCGACCTGTGGATAGGCAAAGATGACCAAACCTGTGATGACGAGCCCAATCTGTTTTGTCATGATCAAGGATACCAACAAAAAAGAGACGACCCACCATCTCTTTACCAGTATGAAATAGACAATGAGAAGCAACATTCCCGCAAAAATAAGGTTTGCCTGTCCGTTTCTCAATGCCCCAATGGTAGGGGTGACCACAAGCAGTGTAATAACTAAAAAAAAGTAGTGCCTCTGTTCACTAAATAGATGATTAACAAGTTGCCATATCCCGATTACAAATATAGCAAGTGAGATGAGCCTCCATACTACATCACCAAGTGGTGAGCCCAATATATAAAAAGGGTAATAGATAAATACAAATTGTGGTAGATAATGGTAATTACCTAAGGTATAGAGGTCTGTTTTTTGCACCCAGTTTTCAACAGCCTTTATATAAACGGGCACTACACTTCGCTTAGTGGGTGCGTCTATGACTAAAAGGGAGATAATCGCAAAGGTTATAAGCCATACCAATGATGCATAAATTAGAAAACGTCTTTGGGTCTCTGTTTCTGGGTTCAAATTGTTACAATTGCTTTTGATAATGGTATCTTAAGAAAAATCTGGATGGGCAACTGCCCATCCAATCATAAAAAAACTCTAAAATTTTATCTATTGTCCCTTTTTCTGCTCTGATTTTTGCTCAGGGTTAGGCTGTGGTTGTCCAAAAAGATTCACCTTTGCAAGGGCAGCCTTGTTCATCTCAATCTTGTATTTCTTCTTCATATCCTCAATCAATTTCTCAAATACTGCCTTCTGCTTTTCTACCATTGCCCTTTGACCGATAAAACCTTTTACCTTATCAAAATCCGCCACAGTGCCTTTTGTGTCCGTCACTTTAATAAAATGGATTCCATCCTTGAGTGGTATGGGATTGCTTACATCTCCTTTCTTCATCCTGAAGGCGATATCCTCCAACTCTTTATTAAGATCGCCCTTTTTAAATAACCCCATATCTCCACCGCCCTTGGCAGTATTCTTGTCTACAGATATCTCCCTTGCTATCTTTGCAAAATCCTCCCCTTTCTGTAACTGTTCTATAACCTTTCTTGCAGATTGCTGATCCTTTACTACAATCTGACTAAGCCTGACATGTGTGGGGGTCATAAACTCTTCTTTGTGTTTATCATAATATTCCCTTAGTTCTTCATCGGTTGGCTTGCTGATCTTTTTCATCTCTTCTTCAAGTAACTGATTTATCAATGTAATCTTCTTAAACTCTTCTAACTTTTTTGTAAAATCCTCTTTTTTATCAAGTCCTCTCTTTTGGGCCTCAAGATACAAAATTTCTCGTTTTACAAGCTCGTCAGCAAATCTTTCTGGTCCATCAGGACTCATAAAAAACTGCTTTGCCATATCTGGCAGGGTATCAAATTCCTTTTTGAGGTCCTTTTCCGTCAACCTTTGATTGTCAATCTTGACTACATAGTCTCCAGACACATCCGCCTTTTTACATGCAAATACTAAAGCCATTACAATAAACAACAAGGGTAAAAATCTTTTCATTATCCTCTCCTAAGAATTATTTTTTTGTTAATTTGAGATTATATCAGATATCTGATTATCTAAACAAATATACTGCCAAACTTAGAGAAAATTAAAGACTTTTATAAAATTAAGGGTAAGGATGGCAGGGGCTAATCTTTTTGCATTTGAATAAAAAACTTATTGTAGAGGCTTTGTATAAGGAAACGGATTACAAAAGGTAGGGTGACGAATAAATAACAATCATAAAAGCCCCTGCTGAAATTGAGATATTGGGTTTAATACCTATTCTCCTTCCACATCTCTGGCAGAAATCTTAGCACCTTGTTTCTTCCTGCCTCTTTTGCCTTATATAGTGCCACATCTGCAAATTTAATAGCCTCCCAGAGGTTTTGTGTGTCTGTAGGTATCTCAGAAACCCCTATGCTTATGGTCTTGTGAATTGGAATCCCCTTGATATTGAACTCAGTATTTTGGACATTAAACCTTATCTTTTCAGCAATAGACTCTGAAGTCCCCTTAGTGACATCAATAAGCATCACCAAAAACTCCTCGCCACCAAACCTGATTACATAATCTGTAGCCCTGACCGATGTCCTTATGATTATGGCTGTCTCTTGAAGCACCATATCACCAACATCGTGGCCATACTTATCATTTGTTTCTTTGAAAAAGTCAAGGTCACACATCAAAAGTCCAAGGTTTGTATTCCTACGCTTTATCCCAGATATTATGTTTTCAGATGACTCTTCAAGGAATCTTCTATTGTAAAGACCTGTAAGACTATCTCTCACCGATGCGTCACGCAGTGCCCTCAAGAACCTCTTACCTTCAATGACAGGTTGCGCCGCATTCAGATAGGCAAGGGTCTTTTTGAGCATATATTGGAGCTTTTCGCTTTCTGAGAGTGGCATGGTAGTAACCCATGACAGCACAGCACCTACCTTTCCACTTATCATCACTGGAAAACAACAGTGTATCTCATCTGGCTTACCGTTGAAATACTTACAGATATGTTCGTGCTCAAGAGAGGATATGACCCTTCCTGTCCTTTTGACCTTACAGACATTAAAATCATTGAGTATAAACTTGCTACAATGAGAATCTTCTTTTCCTATATAATATGCAAGCTTGATTGTGTTTTTAATGGTAGATATCTCAAAGATGCGCATAGTCTGGATATCCAATCTCTCTTTAAGTACAAGAACCAATCGTTCGTATATATCCTGCACATCTTCATCCTCTTCAATTAATCTCTTAAAGAGCGTTATCTCTTCAATGGAATCAAGCAGGTTTTTAAATTCTATGCTCAGGTATGTGATCTCATCTCTTTCATTGTTAACAGTTATACTTTCAGGGCTAAAGCCCTTTGAATAAAAATCATGGAATTTGTTGAGCATCTTGTCGATGGGCATGACAAGTCTTTTACTTATCAGGTATCCAAAGATTAACGAAAGTGCAATAGCGCACATTAGGGCGAGACTAATAAGCAACAAGGAAATCTTAAAGACATTTTCTACCCTTTTTTGGCTGTCTTGCCATAACTTTTTGTGGAGGACTATTATGTCTGTCATGAGAATAACGGTCTCATTTGTCAAGATGTCATATTCTTTAATATGTTGCTTGATTTCTCTTTGGAATGGTTTCTTCTGTTGAGATGCCTGAATTAATGAAAGGGAATTTAGCATACTGTTTAGATTACTAATGGCATCCTCTATATACTTGTGAGACTCTGGCATTGTAAGAGGCATAAGGTTATACTCATCAATATTCTTCTGGACTGCCCTCATCTCATCCTTGACATTGCCTCCTGAATGAAGCGCATTTAATATACTGATACAATCTACGATCCTGTCTCTCGCCCTTATGTAGTTTAACTGTATTATCTCCCTATCAGACTCTAAGGCTATCTTATGAACAGATATGCTTGCACCCCTTAATTTTCTTATGACACTGTTTATTGCCTGTTGCTGAGGTGCTATTATCTTGAGCATCTCTGTAAATTCTTTGTTAACAAAATATACCCCCACAAAACCAGCTACACTTGTGATGATAAGCCACAGGAGAGAGCCACTTGCAAAAAGCATAAGTTTTTTTCTTATGGGAAGTCCTGTAAAGGTGAGCGTATCTATTATTTTATAGAGTAATTTCACTATCTCGGTTTTTGTTCACTAAGATCTATAATAACTATAGGTGTAATCAAAATTTCATAGAATTGTAAAACTTTTTTAAAAAAAATGCAAAGGGGATTATCAAAGATCTTAAAAAATTGCATACTTAAAAGCCAGATGAAACATGATACCTTAAATAAGTGGTATTTTAAGAAAGAGGGTTTATGCCATAACAGAAGGTACTGGGGATGTAG
The DNA here is from genome assembly GCA_046719235.1 of Thermodesulfovibrionales bacterium. GTDB lineage: Bacteria > Nitrospirota > Thermodesulfovibrionia > Thermodesulfovibrionales > Dissulfurispiraceae > DUZI01. The sequence continues at coordinate 247 of JBDNDH010000111.1, read as the reverse complement.
CAAGTTGGCATTTGTAATCTCTTAGTAATGTGGACTGTTTTTGATGAAACCAAAGGTATACCCAAAAGTGATTGTTGACGGAATGATTGGGGATCAGTAATATACATTTCTGTATTTCTAAAGATAAGTTCTTCTGATAAGGAGATATTTTATGAAAAGTTATAGAAAGGAACTGTGGTTTAATGTCCCAACAAGGAGGGCATTTATCAATATTACATCTCAGGTTGATGAGTGCCTACGTGAAAGT
>JBDNDH010000110.1:0-5311 GCA_046719235.1 Thermodesulfovibrionales bacterium | reverse complement strand
ACTGATGAAAAGACGATTAATCCCTCTTAGCACAGTGATTACCCCCAATATACCAGAGGCTGAGGTTCTAACTGGGGTTACGATAAGGGGAATTAAGGATATTCAACAAAGTGCAAGGCTTCTCCATCAATTAGGGGCTAAAAATGTTGTAATCAAAGGTGGACACTATCGTAAGGCTCAGGATAAGACATTTGACATCGTTTTTGACGGCAGCAGGTTTGAGATTATAAGGGGGAATTTTTATAGTGGAAAATTTCACGGCACGGGATGTGCGTATTCATCAGCATTGACAGTTTATCTTGGTCAAGGTTTGTCTCTGTATCAGTCAGCAAAGAAGGCAAGATGCCTTGTGGTCTCTGCTATCAGATCCCATATTGATGTGGGTTTAGGGATGAGTATTCTTGGGGTTTAAATCAAAACCATGACAAGCCCTATCAATAACATTATGATAGATAATCATTTTGCATTAAATGCCCAAATATGATAATATTAATAACCTATGGAATGCACATCTGAAAGGTTTAAAAAATACTGTAACTGCTCATATCCTACTTGTAATAAAAAGATGAAGTGTTGCGAATGTATGCACTATCATCGGTTAAACGGTGAACTACCTGCCTGCTTCTTTAACAACGAATACGAGAGAACCTACGATCGTTCTGTAGCCAATTTCATAAAAATGAAAAGCAAGGGTCTATAGCCGGTGTGGTGGAATGGCAGACGCGGCGGACTCAAAATCCGCTTTCCTTCGGGAAGTGAGAGTTCAAATCTCTCCACCGGCACTTAATTTAAGGTTCTATCTCTATAAGTCGGGGTTTTAGCCCTTTTTTACTGACCTCTACTATTGCTACTGATACAGGTTTTTGTGCCCTCTTGTGCCCTGCACTGCCTGGGTTTAGAAACAGTATCCCATCTCTATACGATATCTCTGGGATATGTGTGTGCCCGAATACGACCATATCTATCCTTGCAGTTATTGGGTCGATGTCTAACCACTCTAAATTATGCAAGAGATAAATATTGTGTTCAGAGTAAGTGATGTGCTTGGTTTTAGGATAGTTGTATCTTATGTTGATGTTGTCTGCATTACCATATACGGCAACGGTATGTGCAATGTTATTGAGCTCAAGGATAACCCTTTCGTCTCCTATATCACCTGCATGTATTATCAATTCCACACCATTGAATAGGTCTTTTAGTGTCTCTCTAAAAAGCCCATGAGTGTCGGATATCACGCCTATCTTTTTGTGAGTCATACGATATTGTCTCCTTTTGATTTATAAAAGATACAGGATATTTTAACCCAAAATGTAAAACATAGTCCTCAGAGTAAATACGGCTCATCCTTCAGGTTCGTCATTAGTGAGAATGCAATCCGTAGGAGTGAACCTTATCAGGTTTGTTATAATTATACCTGTTGCATGATAATATATCTTGTCAAAAAATGATGCAAATCATCGTCTATTACTGCAAATTTTGTAGAGAACCCATATCTGCACATTACGATTCATTGATGCAGAGACTGCCACAAAGGATTCAAGATGATATCAATAGATTTAAGACAGAAAAAGGCAGACTCCACAGACTTATAGGAAGGATAATGCTGTTGCATATCATTAACGAGAACATGCCGGATAAAGGGATCTTAGATATCGAACAAGACCGATTTGGCAGGCCAGTCCTCAGGGATGGTCTTGATTTCAACCTCTCACATTCTGGCAACATAGTTACCTGTGCATTTTCACAGGGCTTAAGGCTTGGGATAGACATTGAACTCATAAGAGACATCAATATCCAACACTTCAAGAGATACATGACACAGACCCAATGGGACGACATATCCTCAAGCAATGAACCCTTAAGGATGTTTTTTCACTACTGGACTCTGAAAGAGAGCGTATTGAAGGCTGAGGGTAGAGGACTAAGGGGGGGTATCAAAGGGATAGAGATTCAGGACGATGATAGGGTTATCTACGGTGATATGCTATGGAAGACAAAGGCGATCCAGATTGACGATGATTACGCTTGTCACCTCACATACGATTATTCAGAGGATGTGGGTATCCAGTTGAGGCGGTTTCCCCTCTTTTGAGTGATAGGATTATCAAATCCCCATTATCAGACTATACAGTGAAGGATAATCACCTTTATTTTGTGATATCACCCTCTTGAGTAGTGATAGACCCTCTGGGATATACTGTAAAAAGTGTTTCTTGCCCTTATTAATTGACAGGTTTGAATAGGCACCTAAAGCCTGCATCAGCCTCTGCATCTTGCATACCGTGAGGGAGTCTCTAAAGGTCAACTCGTCAATCTCTGATGCCTCAACCCTTTTTTGGATGTATATATCACAGAGCCTCTCCCTTAAATCGTCAGAGATTCTTACGTAGGGGTCAAAACACAGTGATGCAAGGTCGTAAGCAGGTGGCCCTAACCTTGCGGATTGATAGTCGACAAATCTGATGGTATTATCTCGCCTGATCATTATATTTTGCGATTGCAGGTCCCTGTGAACGATGGTCTTCTTAAATGATGATGCCTTTTTTGCGAGGATATCCAAATCCTGATAGACCTCATTATCGACATCTCTCTTACAAAATGACCTTATGAAGTGTTCTATAAAATAGTCAGTCTCCCAACGGAGGTATTCGTAGTCGAATTCCCTGAGTTTCATACCACCATCAAGTTCAAGATCAGATAACCGGTGCAGTTTGATCACCTGTTCAATAATCTGCCCATACATCTCTATTACCTCATCCTCACCTCTCTGACAGGACATCCAGTCATACACACTGAGATCCCCGACATCCTCAAAGGTTGAAGTATAGTCATGGATGCTGTAATGTAAGAGCCTTGGAACTGGTATATCCCTTTTGTAGAGATACTGAGTGAGGGCAATGTGCCATAAAAAATCCTTATCCCCCTCTTGACAATACATCTTTACCACACGTTGAGATGTGTCTCTCAAGAATACCCTATCTGACCCACCTGCCCCTAAGGGTCTTTGGATAACGGAATCGGAAATGCTGACCACATCATCACCAAAGATGACGCTACAGGATGTCTCAATGCCTGAAAGGATCGTTGTATCTGGCAAAATTATGGTGTTTTTTAAAACCGACGGGTTCCTGATCTTACAGCCCTCTTCAATGACCAAATAACCTTCATAGTGGATCATCTGACAGTCACTGAAGTCCTTTGATATATATACCCTCCTGCCAAGAGATTGTAAGATATCAAAGACGGTATTTGAATATCTATCGACACTACCTATGTCTGACCAGTAATTTCCAGTTATATCAAAGGTCTTTATCTTTTTGCCGCTAACCATTGCCCTTTTCCAGGCATCAACGATTGAGGAATAGCCTTGAGGGATAAAAAAAAGGATATGTGGTGAATATATAGCAATGCCTGTGAATGTCCTTTTTTTGTAAAATGGCTTGGTATGATCCGTTACCAAAAACCCATCTTCATCAATCGAGAGGCTATTGATCTCTGGATAATCCACAACCGCAAGGGTTGCCAAATGATCGCCACTTCTATGGGCAGTGATAACCTCAGAAATATCAAGATCTGTAAAGATATCGGCATTATGAGTGATAAAGATCTCACTTGATGATAAAAACTGCTCTGCGTTTTTCAGTGCCCCGGCAGTACCGAGTATCTCTGGCTCAACGAAGATCTTGAGGTTTTCCTTAAACCTGTGATCCCTTAGCCAGTTTTCAAAACAATCTAACCTGTAATGTACATTTACACCTATATCTTGTACCTTCACCGATAGGAGTCTCTCGATGGCATAGTCAATGATGGGTTTACCCAGTATTGGCAGTAGTGGTTTTGGGATGTAATTGGTAATAGGCCTCAATCTCTCGCCAAGGCCTGCAGAGAGGACAAAGCCTTTAATCATAGAGCAGGTATCTCTGTCTGGTTGATTTATCAAATGTGAGGGTATCTCTCATCCACCACTCTTCCATCTCCTTGAGTGAGACATCTTCCTCAATAAAGAACCTCAATCTATCACTCCCTGCGATGATGTCTATTGGTAACCTCTCAAACTCGTATTCATATGGTGGGTCACGCCATAGCCTCTCCCTCGGATATAGGTCATGGACTGCCTTCAGTATTGCCACTGTGGTCTTAAATGGCTTAAAGATATCCCTTTCCGTTACATGTATCTGGGCTCCTCCACAGAGTAAGCCGACGTGTTTTTGAAAGGTGGGGATAAAATACATAGGGCGAAAGAATACCCCCTCTATACCGTAATCTCTGAGCCTCTTGACGAGCCTATCAGGGTCTATAAAGGGAGCCCCGAAGACCTCAAATGGTCTCGTGGTACCACGACCTTCACTCAGTAAGGTTCCCTCAAGGAGGCATTGTCCGGGATAGACAGTAGCGGTATCAAGTGTGGGCATATTTGGAGATGGCATTACCCATGGGAGTCCTGTCTGATCAAACCACATCTCCCTCCGCCAATCAGTCATTTTTATTACAGACAAGTCAAGACCCTTGTAATAATTGTCTTTCAGGTATAGGGCAATCTCACCTATACTCATGCCATGTCTTATCGGAAGCGGCTTTAGACCAACAAAGGATTCAAATCCCTCTTGAAGTAGGATTCCCTCCAAATCAATGCCATTTATGGGATTTGGCCTGTCAAGAACAACTACAGCCTTTGACATCTCCATGCATGCCTCCATCACCAATGCCAATGTCCATATGAAAGTGTAGTAACGGGCACCAACATCCTGAAGGTCAACTATCATGATATCAATCAGATCGAGCATCTCTTTCGTGGGTTGTCTGTGTTTACCATACAGACTGAAGATTGGTATCCCTGTATGTTGATCTGTAAAGCCCTCCCACTCTATCATGTTGTCCTGTGTCTCCCCCCTGATGCCATGTTGAGGTCCAAAGAGGGCGGTGATCTTTATGTCCTTCATGCTGTACATTAGTTCAAAGGTGTGAAAGAGTTGATGATTTACTGATGCAGGATGTAATAACAGTCCAACCCTCCCTTCAAGTAATATCTTAGGTGGTCTCTCTAATATAAGATCAATCCCAGCCCAAACGGATTTTTTCACCTGTGACTATCTCCTTGCAAGACTAAACACTATATCTGCCACCTTTTTTGCCGCATCAGGCTTGCCGAGCACAGAGGCGTTCCTTTCTATCTCCCTTCGGATCCGATCGTCTTGTATGAGTTGTCTTATCTGTCTTGACAATACCTCGGCGGTAAGTTGGTTTTCCAAAATCACCCTACAGGCGTTCATCGCCTCAAGTCTTTGGGCATTTTTGACCTGATGGTTTGCCG
>JBDNDH010000011.1:0-12339 GCA_046719235.1 Thermodesulfovibrionales bacterium | reverse complement strand
TCTTTGTGCAAACTGAGGATATTTGATGGAAAGGATAGAGCAAGCAAGATATCCAGCATTTTTTGCCCCATCTATCGCAACTGTGGCTACTGGTATCCCCGGTGGCATCTGAACTGTAGAGTAAAGCGCATCTACACCATTTAAAGCCCCTGATTTTAGAGGCACACCAATAACTGGTAATGTTGTGTTTGCCGCTATTACACCTGCGAGGTGTGCAGCCATACCTGCACCTGCAATGATGACCTCAATCCCTCTCTGTCTTGCACTACTGGCAAGATTTGCTGTCTTCTCTGGTAGTCTGTGTGCAGAAGATACATCCATCTCAAAGGGTATCTGAAATTCCCTTAAGACCTCTGCACACTTCTCCATAACCGACAAGTCGCTGTCGCTACCCATTAGTATTAAAACAAGTGGTTTCTCTGACATTAAGCCCTCCCATAAGCCATCGATTTGAGTCTTTCTATCCTATCTTCAATAGGTGGGTGTGTGCTAAATAGTTTTAATATCCCGCCTCCTGAAAGTGGATTTACAATAAACATGTGAGATGTTGCTGGATTTGCCTGAAGGGGTATCTGCTGTGAGGCTAAATGTAGTTTATGAAGGGCATTTGCAAGATACATAGGATTACCACATATCCTTGCACCGCCTTCGTCAGCACCATACTCCCTTGCCCTTGAGATAGCCATCTGAACTATCAATGCAGCGATTGGACCAACTATCATCATCACTATTGCAGCAATTGGATTACTGCCGCCTTCATCATCACTGCTTCTACCGCCAAATATAGCAGCCCACTGCGCCATCTGGGCAAGATAACTTATAGCACCAGCAATGGTTGCAGCAATAGTGCCCACAAGTATATCCCTGTGTTTTATATGGGCAAGTTCATGTGCAATGACACCCTCCAGTTCTTCACGAGTGAGTATTCTCATGATACCAGTAGTTACAGCAACGGTGCCGTGTGCAGGATTTCTACCAGTTGCAAAGGCATTTGGCTGATCCTCGTCAATAATACAGACCTTTGGCATTGGTAAGCCTGCCTTTTGTGATAGTCTTCTGACCATCGAATACAACAAAGGTTGTTCTGCCTCAGTTACCTCCCGTGCACCATACATCTTGAGCACTATCTTGTCACTAAACCAATAGGTTATAAAATTCATGACAAATGCCATTACCAGTGCTACTGTCATGCCTGATTTCCCGCCAAGTAGTGCACCAAATCCAACAAGCATTAATGTAAGTGTGACCATCAATACCATTGTTTTCATTCCATTCATAATTAAACCCCTCCCTTTTAAAAAATTTGAACGGTTCACATGGGCAAATTGCAACCTCAAGTGATATTAAGTGATAAGGTTAGAAACGATTAAGATAATAGAAGTTTTGCCCCTTTCTTATATTTTAAATGTAATGTTTTGTGGGTGTCAATCTTGACCAAGAGACTTCCATACCTGACAGCAAAATCCTGATTTAATAAAATCAATCATTATTGATAGGGGACGAATCATGAATCCCTGCTGTAATGTAAAATGCTATTGTCAGTAATGGTATATTTTTTAAAGAATTTTCGAGAGCAGAGATGTTTCTTTTAGTGATTTTTGCTAATGACAGATAGTAGTTCAAAAAAAGTCCTTAACAAATGTATTAATTATTCAATATGACTTATGGATATTATCTATATAGACATATATACTCATCAAAAAAAACTATTTGATTATCTATATATAATATTCATAAAATCTATTGCACTAAAAACCAAAAGGGGTAAATGATGCCTAAGGATTATACGCCTTTGTGGAGGGAGTTGGATTTAGACCTTCCAAAACATGATGGCGTTTTATCTCTATTATCAGATGCATATAAGGGTTTATATCTTTCACAGAAAAACCGACCTGTAGGAATGAAGTATCTTGACTTTGTCATCTCTGAGGTGTATGGCTTAAGGATTGGGGAAATTTACAAGTCAAAGAAACAAAAAAGGAAGATGATTGGGACATTCTGTGTTTATGTCCCTGAAGAGTTGATCCTTAATCACAAAAGGGACAAAGAGGCAGGAGATAGCCAATGCGATACATAAGGCAACTGCAAAAAGGGTCTCTTCAATGGTCAAAAGGGTATCAATTGAAGAGGATGTCGTCTTTGCCGGAGGTTGTGCCCAAAATATGCTTTTAAGAATGCTTATTGAAGAGGAGATAGGTAAAGGCCTATCCATTCCAAATGAGCCAAGTATAGTTGGTACCTTTGGTGCTGGTTTTTACTTAGAGATTGTATATAGTAGTAAATCAAACTAAAAAAAAGGAGGGTAAGAATGCCAAAGATTGCAATTGACCCCGTAACAAGGATTGAGGGGCACCTGAGAATTGAAGCGCAGGTAGAGGGAGGTAAGGTCGTTGATGCATGGGCATCGGGGACGATGTGGAGGGGTATTGAGACTATGCTTAAAGGAAGAGACCCAAGAGAGGCATGGGCATTTGTATCGAGATTCTGTGGAGTATGTTCAACGGTTCATGCCATAGCATCTATCAGATCTGTTGAGAATGCACTCGGTATAAAGATACCAGAAAACGCAAGGATTATCAGAAACCTTATAATGGCAAATCAGTTGGTTCAGGACCATGTAATACACTTTTATCATCTTCATGCACTTGATTGGGTGGATATCGTATCTGCCCTTAAGGCAGACCCTGCAAAGACATCTGCCCTACAACAAAGCATTTCGGACTGGCCATTGTCCTCAGTATCATATTTTAAAACAGTGCAAAACAAACTGAAGGAATTTGTTGAGAGAGGACAATTGGGTATATTTGCAAATGGTTATTGGGGACACCCTGCCTATAAGTTACCCCCTGAGGCAAACCTAATGGCTGTAGCCCATTATCTTGAGGCTCTGGAATGGCAAAAAGAGATAATTAAGATGATGGCTATACTGGGTGCAAAAAACCCACACCCTCAGACATTTCTCGTAGGTGGGATGTCTATGCCTGTTGACCCAAATAGTCAAAATGCGGTAAATGCTGGTAGTATTGCGGCATTTAAGGATTATGCAAAGAAATCCTTGGATTTTGTAAACAAGGTTTATATACCAGATCTCTTGGCAGTAGCCGGATTTTACAAGGATTGGGCAAATTATGGTGGATTTAATCATTTCTTTGCTTGTGGAGATTATCCTGATGCAAAGGGAAACCTTTACATGCCTGCAGGGATCATAAAAAACAAGGACATCTCAAAGATCCATCCTGTTGACCATATGAAGATCACTGAGGATGTAAAACATGCATGGTATGAATACACTGGTGGTGATGACAAGGGTAAGCATCCGTGGGTTGGTGAGACAAAACCTAAATATACAGGTCCTAAACCGCCCTATGAGTTTCTTGATACAAAGGGTAAATACACTTGGGTGAAGGCACCTCGTTATGAAGACATGCCAATGGAGGTTGGACCTCTTGCAAGGGTGCTTGTAGCCTATGCAACAGGACACAAAAGGATAAAAGAGATATCAGACCTTGTGATGACAAAACTGGGCGTAGGTCCTAATGCCTTGTTTTCTACACTTGGCAGGACCGCGGCACGAGGTATTGAGACCCTTGCCATTGCTGAAAAGACCTTTGACTATATAGATGAACTTGCAGGCAATATCAAAAAGGGTGATCTAAAGATACATGCAAACGAAAAATGGGACCCATCGACATGGCCTAAAGAGGCGAAGGGATTTGGCTTCCATGATGCACCGAGGGGGACTTTAGCACACTTTATTGTAATCAAAGATGGCAAGATAGATAACTACCACGCAGTAGTACCAACAACATGGAATTCAGGACCAAGGGATGCAAAGGGACAAAAGGGACCTTACGAGGCATCACTTATTGGAACTCCTATTACTGACCCAAATAAACCTGTTGAGATACTGAGAACAATCCACTCCTTTGACCCCTGTATGGCATGTGCAATCCACATAGTTGACAAAGATGGAAATGACGACATTTCTATCACTGTGAGATAAGGAGGCAGATATGTCCAAAGGACTATATGTTTGGGAACTGCCTGTAAGAATTACACACTGGGTAAATGCAATCAGTATATTTGTCCTTACCATTACAGGTCTTTATATAGGAGACCCATACTGGCAGGCAAAAACGGAGTATGATCTAATAATGGCACTGATGAGGTTTTTCCATTTTCTATGTGCCTATTTCTTGATTGCAGGCTTACTGTTTAGGATTTACTGGTGGTTTGTAGGCAATAAATATGCAAAGCTTGACCAGTTTATCCCTGTTTCAGTGGAGAGATGGAGCAATCTAATCGGGACTGCTTTGTTTTATGGATTTATGAAGAAGGATTTGCCCCATTCTCCGGGACACACAGGGCTTGCAGGACTTACATATTTTTTCTTGTTCATCCTTTTGTTTGTTGAGATTATCACTGGCTTTGCACTTTATTCACAGAGCCATGCACCGAATAACACAGCACTTTATATCGCAGGAGGCTGGCTATTAAATACCTTTGATGCCATGACTATCAGGTTTGTCCACCATATACTCATGTGGTGCTTTATGTTGTTTGTAGTAATACATGTTTATATTTCAGTGCACAATCAGATTATTGAGAAGAATGGACTTGTGTGGTCAATCTTTACTGGCTATAAAAAGATGGATGAACACCCTCACCATTAGTAGTTTGATTTAACCCTTGGGGTCTATTGCATCGCTGCCATAGACAGCAATGCAATTTATATAATCCATCCCTTGAAAAAAGGGATGGATTTTTTTTCTCTCCTTAGTGGAGTACAAGACTTATCATCCCATATATCTTTAGATCTATTAGGTTACCTTGTGTTCTCAACTCGTCAAGTCTTTCATAAACAATATCAAGAGGCACCTTGATAATCTCTATAAACTCCGATTGATCTGGGGGGAATTGCTTAAGTGTCTGTTCATCTGCCTTCTTGATATCCTTTGCAATGTAAATCTTGATTATCTCATTAGACATCCCTGAAGATATTGGCCCTTCAACAAGAAATTCTAAGTTAGTTGAGTAATAGCCAGTCTCTTCAATAAGTTCTCTCTTTGCAGTATCTGATGGTGGCTCGTTTGGTGAGATAAGTCCAGCAGGAAACTCTATCACAAAACTGTTTACTACAGGTCTAAACTGCCTTACAAGGATAAACTCCTTCTCAGGGGTTATAGGGATGATAACTACCACACCATCAGAGCCTTGCCTTTCTACACATTCCCAATCCCTGATGTGTCCTGCTGGGTCTCTATATGTTATCAGGGAGGTCTTCAGATACCTTCCCGTCCAAAGGTTTTTTTTGCCGATTATCTGCATTTTTTTATCCTGGTGGCCAGTGCATATGCCTTCCTCCAAATATATGGAAGTGTATGTGATAGACAGTTTGACCTGCCTCGGCATTACAGTTTGTGACCACCCTAAACCCCCTTTGAACAATTCCCTTATCAGACGCTATCTTGTTGATAACCTTATATATATGCGATATAAGGAGATAATCATCTTCGGCACAGTCAAAGATGGTAGGTATGTGTTTCTTAGGGATTACCAGAATGTGTATGGGTGCTTGGGGGTTAATATCCTCAAAGGCTAAAACCTTGTCGTCTTCATGCACAATCTTTGAGGGTATTTCCTTTTGAACTATCTTGCAAAATATACAGTTATTCATCTACTGGTCCTCCTTTTTTATGCTTCTGTAAAAACAAGTCCTATTGCCTGTATGGCATGCCCCTTTTCCATGTTGTATAACCTTGACTAATAAGGTATCCTCATCACAGTCGTAGAGGATATCTTTGACCTCCTGAACTTCTCCAGATGTCTCACCTTTTTTCCAGTATTTTTGTCTTGACCTTGACCAAAAATGTGTAAAACCACTTTCAATGGTCATCTTGAGGGAATTTTCATTCATATAAGCCATCATCAACACCTCACCAGTGTTTATCTCTTGAATAATCGCTGGGATTAGCCCCTTGTCATCATACTTCAGCTTTGGCAACATAAAACCTCCAACTGGCATTTTTGCTCATAAATTTCTATGGTGTGATATAATGAAATAACATCCATAACCAAAGTCAAGATGAAAAGGGCACTCCTAAAGATTTGTTTGATTTTTATTGTATTTTTTGCAATCGTTGGGGTTATTCAATCTGCCACTGTCTCACAACCCTCGGTCAAGATATCTGATGGCTATATATCAGTATCTGCCATATTAAGCCCGCCTCCTGAGTTCATCGAAGAAATAAATCAGGGGATGACCAAAGAGATTGTATTCTATATTGATTTGTTTAGGATATGGAAATTGTGGCCCGATGAATTTGTAAAGGGTAAAAAGATTGTAAGGACAATCAAGGTGAATAAGATAAAGAGGGAATTCCTTGTCTCATCCCATGAGGAAAACATAATTCGTGAAAAGAGGTTTTCTGATATTGAATCCATGATGAATTGGGCTTTTGCTATCAACGATATTAGATTAGAAGGGGTATCCACATTGGATCATGGAAGGTATTATATCAAGGTATCAGCGGATGCAGTAAAAAGGGATATTCCACCGCTTGTTGGTTTTTTACTGTTTTTTATATCGGATAAGGAGTTTTCCCTGAGTTCTTCATCAGAGACATTTGTGATTTCAGATAATAGATGAGTAAAAAGAGAAATACCATACTTTTTGTCTTATTTATTTTTGCTGTAGTTTTGGTCTCTGTCTTGTCTATCAAGATGCTCGACAGGAGAACCACTGAGTTTGGCACAAGGATAATCATCGTTGGTATCCTGATTTTTAACGTTGCAGCGATTACAACATTGATATTCTTTACAGTCCGGAATCTCTACAAGCTCTACAGCGAAAGGCAACAGAATGTCCTTGGTCATCGTTTCAAGTCTAAATTGACCCTCATATTCGTGACCCTTGCGTTGATACCGTCGTCTATGCTTTTTATCTTTGCAAGTGGACTTTCCACAAATATGATGAGCAGGATATTCTCTCCTTACATAACCGAACATTTCAAGGTATCTACCGAAATAACAACAGGTTTTTATGATTTAATAAGGGGGCAGCTTCTTGAGATATCGGAATATGTTGCCAAGACAGATAAGGTTATAACTCTACCCAATCTAAGGATTTACAAGGTCAAAGACAGTAATGATACGTCTGAAATAATACAGAAGGCTTTTATGGGTGAAAAGGGCACAGAGGTGGTATCTGATGAAAAGGGTGATATAATAAGGGCTGTAGCACCTGCAAAGGGAGGCAGTCTAATTGTTGCGGAATATCTGATACCGTCAGAATTGTCTAAGAAGGTCGAGGGTTTAAGAGACCTAAATGAAGAATACCTTAAGGTTGTCCGATTTAAAGAACCTATAAGATTAAACTATATACTCATACTTGGTTTTGTTACCCTCATGCTCATATTCACTGCTATATGGTTTTCTTTGAAGATTTCCAACAGTATCACTATACCAATAAAAAAACTTGCCTTAGCCACCGAGGATGTAAAATCAGGCAATCTTGATGTGCATGTAAACATCAAGAGTGATGACGAGATAGGTATATTGATAGATTCCTTCAACAGAATGGTCATACAGTTAAAGGAAAACAAGAAATCTCTTGAGTCTGCATACAGAGAAACTGAAAGACAGAGATTACACCTTGACAAGATTATGGAAAATATAAGATCAGGAGTTATCTTTTTAAACAGGGACGGGACTATTCAGACGATAAATAAGTCAGCAAAGTTAATGTTAAGGATAAAGGATGATGTTAGAGGGCAGCACTATTCAAAGATACTACAAACGGTTGGCTCTGAGGACATAGACAGATTTGTTAAAGACCTTCAGGGTAAAGGCTTTAGAAACATTCAGACGGAGGTGAAGATCCATGTTGGGGCGTCTACATATACCTACAATATCTATGTATCCGACATATTAGAACCAAGCACAGGTGAAAACATAGGTGTCTTGGTTGTATTTGATGACATGACTGAATTTATCAGGGCACAGAAGGCTATTGCATGGCAGGAGATAGCGATGAAGATGGCTCATGAGATAAAGAATCCATTAACACCTATAAAACTATCAGCAGAGAGGCTTCTTAAAAAGTGGCAAAAGGGTGATAAGGAATTGGACACCATATTTGAGCGATCAATACAGACAATTATCAAAGAGGTTGAAGACCTAAGGCAGATCTGTGATGAATTTTCAAAATATGGTAGGATGCCAGAGATGCAAAGATCAAAGACTAAAATTGCCGAACTCCTAAAGGATGTTGCCTCGCTCTACAAGGGTTACAGGGATATCATTATAGACATCACTGCAGACGAATCAATAGAGGCAGATATAGATAGCAATCAGATAAAAAGGGCTATTATAAATATAGTTGATAATGCTATTAAGGCTATGAACCAAAACGGTAAGATTGAGATAAACTGCACAGCAGATAATAAAAGCATAAAGATAGATATCGCAGATACAGGCGAAGGCATAAAACCTGAAGACAAAGAGAGACTATTTGTCCCATACTTTAGCAGGAGAAAGGATGGCACAGGTTTGGGGCTTGCAATATCCCATAGGATTGTAAGAGAACACGGCGGTAAGATCCACATCAGAGACAATACCCCAAAGGGCACGATTTTTACCGTTGAATTAATAGCATCTTAAATTACCATGTCATTTATGCTAATATAAATATCTCATTTTTCAGAATATACCTTCCCAAAGCCGTGTAATTTAAAATGTTCACGATGAGGTGAGGGCTTTTATATTGAGGAGGAGGCTTTAATGACTATTACGGAAAAGATTCTTGCTGCTCATAGCAACAAAAAAGAGGTTTATCCCGGGGAGTTGATAAATGCCAAAGTGGACATAGTTCTTGCAAATGACATTACAGCACCTATTGCAATCAAAGAATTTGAGAGGATTGGGGCTAAAAAGGTCTTTGATAAAGATAGGATTGCTCTAATCCCAGACCACTTTGCACCACAAAAGGACATCAAGGCTGCGGAACAATGTAAGATGTTAAAAGACTTTTCACACAGACACTCCCTCAGTCTGTATTTTGAGGTTGGAAGGATGGGTATAGAGCATGCCTTATTGCCAGAGCAAGGTATAGTTCTTCCTGGTGATGTTGTAATTGGGGCAGATAGCCACACCTGTACATATGGTGCACTTGGTGCATTTGCAACTGGGGTAGGTTCTACTGATGTGGCATCAGCCATGGCTACAGGCGAATGCTGGTTTAAGGTGCCAGAAACCATAAGGTTTATCTACTATGGGAAGTTAAACAAGTGGGTCGGGGGCAAGGATTTGATATTGCACACGATAGGTGATATAGGAGTAGATGGAGCACTCTACATGGCTATGGAGTTTACTGGAGAAACAATAGACACACTTTCTATGGACAATAGATTTACCATGTGCAATATGGCTATTGAGGCTGGAGGAAAGAGCGGGATAATAGTGCCCGATAAAAAGACCGAAGAATATGTAAAGGGTAGGGCTAAAAGACCATATATCTTTTATAATTCTGATCCGGATGCAAGGTATTTAAAGACAATTGAGTACGATTGTTCAAAGATAGAACCCACCGTTGCATGCCCACATCTACCATCAAATACAAAACCTGCCAGAGAGTTATCGAATATACACATTGATCAGGTAGTCATAGGTTCATGCACAAACGGTAGGATAGAGGACTTAAGGATATCTGCCTCCATTCTAAAGGGTAGAAAGGTAAATCCTAATGTGAGGATGATCGTATTCCCTGCCACACAGTTGATATACAAACAGGCACTTCAAGAGGGACTTATTGAGACCTTTATAGATGCAGAGGCAGTTGTCTCTACACCAACATGTGGTCCGTGTCTTGGCGGTCATATGGGGATACTTGCAAAAGGTGAAAGGGCTATTGCCACAACCAATCGTAACTTTGTAGGAAGGATGGGACATCCAGAGAGCGAGGTCTATCTCTCTAATCCTGCTGTTGCCACCGCATCTGCCATACTCGGAAGGATTGCCACCCCCGAGGACTTAGGACTATAGATGTTTGAGCAGAGGCTCAAGACGCTTGGCATTACACTACCTCAGCCGATTAGACCATTAGGCTCCTATACAACATGTATAAGGACAGGAAACCTGTTGTTTTTGAGTGCTATTTTGCCTCTTAGAGATGGCTCAATCATTGCTCAAGGAAAGATAGGTAGGGATATAGATGTTGACACCGCAGGTAAATGTGCAAGGCAGGTTGTTCTAAATGCCTTGTCAATCATAAATAAAGAGCTGGGCAGTATTGATAATATCAAAAGGTGTATAAAGATATGTGGATATTTGGCTGTTGCGGATACGTTTTATGATCACCCAAAGGTGTTAAATTATGCCTCAGATCTAATAGTAGATGTATTTGGAGATGATGGTGTGCATGTGAGGTCTGTTGTTGGTTGCATATCTCTACCGCTAAACAGTCCTGTTGCCATTGATTTCATCTTTGAGTGTATTTGACTTGATTTCCAAGTCGTCAATCTCTACATCTTCGCCAATAAGGATGCCATCTTTATAGGATTAAATAGAATTATCTCTTTGCAAGGGGGTATGTTCCTTATTTATGATAAAAAAGACTGTAACCGAAGAAGCCCTCGTGTGTTAAAATGTATCATAAAACAATCTAAGATCCTATGAAAGAGAAAGAGAGATATAGGATATTTGGCAGGTATTTAAAGGATATTTTTGGTGAAACTGTCTATAA
This sequence comes from Thermodesulfovibrionales bacterium, assembly GCA_046719235.1. GTDB lineage: Bacteria > Nitrospirota > Thermodesulfovibrionia > Thermodesulfovibrionales > Dissulfurispiraceae > DUZI01. Next base: position 1,598 of record JBDNDH010000011.1, on the reverse strand, counting down.
GATTAATGTAGATGCAGGTTTTACCTGTCCAAACAGGGATGGGACATTGGGTTTTGGTGGCTGTATTTACTGTAACAATGATAGTTTCAGACCATCTACCTGCAAGCCAGATTTGACAATATCTGAGCAGATTAGAAACGGTATCAGATACATATCAGAGCGATACAGGGCAAGGAGGTTTCTTGTATATTTCCAGCCTTTTACTAATACATACGCAAGTGTAGATGAACTTGAGCGCCTATACAGAGAGGCACTCAATGAGCCTTTTGTGGTAGGACTTTCTATTGGTACGAGACCAGATTGTGTTGATGAGCAAAAGATATCACTACTGCAAGAACTTTCAAGACAGTATTTCATCCTCGTTGAATATGGTTTGCAATCAATCTATGACAAGACATTGATGTATATAAAGAGGGGACACACCATCAAGGATTTTCATGAGGCAGTGAACTTGACTGTAAATCGAGGCATACACATAGGTGTGCACATAATAGTTGGGTTTCCAACGGAGACCAGAGATGAGATGCTCAAAATGGCAGACTACATATCCGAAATGCCTGTTGGTTTTTTAAAGATACATCAACTTCAGGTGGTGAAGAATACAGCGTTGGCAGGCAGATATAGAAGAGAGCCATTTTATACATTCCAATACGATGATTATCTTGACTTTTTAGTTGATTTCATAGAAAGATTGTCCCCAGATATTGTACTTCAACGTCAGTTTGCAACAGCCCCAAACGACATTTTAATAGCACCATTGTGGGACAGGTCAAGACAACAGATCACAAACGATATTGCAAAGAGGTTTAAGGACAGAGATGCTTTCCAAGGTTCTAAGTGCCTATGTCATAGGGGTTGATGCCCATATCATTGAGGTAGAGGTAGATATTACATCCTTGGGACTACCTCAATTTTCTGTGGTTGGCTTACCTGATGCTGCAGTTAAAGAGAGTAAAGACAGGATCAGACCTGCCCTAAAGAATGTGGGTTATAATTTTCCGTTAAAAAGAATCACCGTAAACCTTGCCCCTGCAGATCTGAAAAAAGAAGGTTCTGCCTTTGATCTACCAATCGCCTTAGGTATTATTGCATCAGAAGGACTTATTGATGTCAATCATTTACAAGGATACTTGTTTATAGGGGAATTATCCTTAGACGGAAGCCTAAAACCAGTAAGGGGTGTTTTGCCTATAGCGATTGAGGCAAAGAATAGGGGTTTTAAAGGACTAATACTCCCAAAGGATAACGCCGTTGAAGGGGCAATAGTTGAGGACCTGAACGTTTACGGCATGGCAAATCTGCCTGAAACCATAGAGTTTTTGAGGGGGATAAGGGATATAAAGCCTACAAAGGTTAATGTAGAAGACCTTATGTCACAAAACTCGGTCTATGACGAAGACTTCAGCGATGTCAAGGGACAAGAGCACGCCAAAAGGGCTCTTGAGGTGGCAGCGGCAGGTTCGCACAATCTACTCATGGTAGGACCCCCTGGCAGCGGGAAGACTATGCTTGCAAAAAGACTACCCACCATCCTCCCACCGATGACCTTCAGTGAGGCTATTGAGGCAACAAAGATACACAGTGTTGCAGGGTTGATA
>JBDNDH010000109.1:0-5321 GCA_046719235.1 Thermodesulfovibrionales bacterium | reverse complement strand
AGCAACCTTTCACACAAATGTGAGCCCAAAAAACCAGCCCCACCTGTAACGAGAATCCTTTTTCTTAAGGTGTTTTTCATGGTTATTACTCCTTAGGTCATAAAAGTATGTCAGTTTGTACAAAAAATTTCAATAATAATCTTGGGTAATAAAACTAAAGGGTTTTAAAGATACGAATTCAGAGACATGAAAGGATTGTAAGGGATCTTTATATGCTATCTGGTCAGGATGAGAAATCTTATCATGGAGAAAGGGGCTATACATAAAAACGAGATCTATCAAAGACAAAGATCCTGAAAAACCTCACACTATCAACATTACAGACTCACGATGACCTCAAAGATGACACAATGTCTTTTCTCGATGCAACTATTGCGGGCAACATCCCACCGATTAAACCCATAAAGGTAGCAAAAAGCATAGACTGGATTACTATCTCAACGGTTAGTGTGAAAGAGAATGTCAACTGTGAAAAGGTCTGCCAATTCATTGTTGATATGGTTATGTATTGCGTAAACGAAGACATTACAATCCCTATAATTCCACCTGCAACGCCAAGCAATAAAGACTCAAAAAGAAAGGCATTTAATATAGTCCTCCTTTGAAAACCCAAAGCACGCAATGTTCCAATCTCTGCCTGTCTGTTTGCTACCGCTGAATACATGGTAATCATGGCACCTATAATAGCACCAATAGAAAATATTGTAGTTAACGATAATCCCAATATCTTAAGAAATTTTGACATCATCTCAGACTGTTCCTCATAGTATCTCGTCTCCCTCTTTGCATCAAGGGATATCCTTGGGTCCTTTTCAATCCTTTCCTTGACTGCATCAAAACTATGGGTATCTTTTAGCCTAAAGATTACAGATGAATACACCGTGCGTTTAAAGGCTTGAAGCATCTGGTTTACATCACCCCAGATCTCTGAATTGTATCCCCTGTTGCCCGCATCAAATATACCTACCACAGTCCAATCCCTCATGGCAAACCTCAAAGACTCTCCAATCTTGGCACCCTCAAAATTGTCTGATATAGACTTCCCAACGATGATCTCTGATGTTCCAAACCTCGGTAGCCTTCCCTCTACAAGCCTAACCTGTGGTCTTAAATGAAATGACCTTTCATCTATCCCTCTAATGACTATATTTGCAGGGCTTTTTGTTACCCTTTTTGGCATAACTATCAAGACAATAACCTCTTTTGCTAACAAGGGATTACCTTCTTCATCACTGGCAATCTCTGGCAGTGTCTCAATAAGCAATGCCTTTTGCTTCTCGACGATGCTTTGGACTTCTACATTTGATCCCTTTCTTATAACCACTACATTGTCATACTCACCTGTGCTTACGAGTGTTTGTTTTAACCCTTCAGAGAGCATTAGAACTGTAGAGAATACAAAGACTACAAGTGCCATGCCACATACAGTAAGAGTGGTGGTTAATCGCCTTGCAATGAGATTCCTAAGACTGTATAGAAAGATCAGCCTCATCTATACAAGTTTCCTTAATCCACTTGCAATATTTGTGTTTATGGCCTTTAAAGCTGGGAATATCCCAGCAATCATTGCAATAAGACATCCTGCTACAATGTCAAGAAGTATGGTATCCTTTGAAATGTTGAAGACTGGGAAGTACTCACTCAGTGAGGCACTAAAGATATCTGCAACTGGAAATGTTAATGTTATCCCAAGTAGGCAGCCTAACATGGTTATTAAAAACGACTCACCAAATATTAAAAAAGATAGATGAGATGCCCTGAACCCAAGGGTCTTTAATACAGCATACTCGCTTGATCTTTCCCTTGCGGTCATTGCCATAGTATTTGCAGAAACTGCCATGATAATAAAGATGACCACGTATGATATCAACTCAATGACGATGACTATTGCCTCAGTCATCGCAACAAATCCCAAATTAAAAGCCTTTTCTGTCTCCGTGAGGGTCTCAGCAAGTGAGTTTTTAAAGAGATTGTCAATATTTTGCGATATCTCTCCAGCCCTGCTCGGGTCTTTTATGCCAATAACAAAAAATCCTGTGTGGTCTCTATAGGTGGGTATAGTCTTTTTTATCATCTCATTAAGGTAATCCCATTGGAATAGGAAAAGCGTCTCATCTGTATTCTTATCCCTACCTTTATAGATACCCCTGATTGTAAAGTCCCAATTCCCTGGAAATATCGTGCCTTTGAGTGTAACCGTATCGCCAATCTCCCACCCAAATCTTTTAGCGAGTTTTTGCCCAATTATTGCGGACTTTCTATCCTTGATAAAGTCTTGCCTTTCCTTTTCATTTAGGACTATTTCTGGATAAAGTCCGAGATAACCAGCAGGTTCAATGGCAAAGTTTGGAAAGAAGTTTTTCTCATCAATATAAACTCCACCAAACCAGTTGCCGTAAGATACTGCCTTTACGCCATCAACTGCCATAATCTTATCTTTGTATGAAACAGGGAGATAAAAGATCAAAGAGATGGCATTTCTTGTTACAAGTCTATTTGATGATGCTGCATCAACTCCTAAATACCACACATCAATCACAGTTCTCAATATGCCAAAGGATAGTATTGCAACAGCCACAGCCAATATAGTCAATAATGTGCGGAGCCTGTGCCTAAAGATGTTTCTATAAATCAGTATTAACAGGTGAGTCATTTAGATAGCCCTTATCGAGATACTTTAGAGATCTTGCCCTCTTTGCTGCCCTTATATCGTGTGTGACCATAATAATCGTCTTGCCAAAATCCTCGTTGAGTCTTGTCATTAGATTAAGGACATCTGTGGCAGACTTTCTATCTAAATCTCCAGTGGGCTCATCCGCTACTATAATAGACGGGTCTGTGACAATTGCCCTTGCAATAGCAACCCTCTGTTGTTGCCCACCTGATAATTCCTTAGGTTTGTGATCCATCCTATCTAAGAGATCAACCACCTTGAGTGCAGAAAGCACATGATGTCTTCTCTGAGCCTTATTAAGTGGGGTTAATAAAAGGGGGAGCTCAACATTTTCAAAGGCTGTTAAGACAGGGATTAGATTATAAAACTGGAATATGAAACCTACATTGATTGCACGCCACCTTGAGAGTTCTGACTCTGATAGTTTAGTGATGTTAACTCCTCCGATGATAATCTCTCCGCAGTCTGGGGTGTCTATACCAGCGATGAGATTTAATAAAGTGGTTTTCCCAGATCCTGACGGTCCCATAAGCGACAAAAATTCACCATCGGCAATATCAAAACTAATGTCGTGTATTACAGGTATTGTCTCGCTACCTTTTTGGTAAGCCTTACAGATATTTTTGATGCGAACTATTGGGTTTTTCAAACTATTCTTTTATCTTAGCCCTATCGCCATTTTTTAATTTATTTGTCGGTTTTACAACAATCTTATCGCCTTGTTTAAGCCCTTCTATAATCTCAACCATATCGCCAAAGTCCCTACCAGTCTTAATTTGTCTCTCTACTAATATCCCGTCCTTAACGGTAAAGACCTTTTTACCATCAAAGAGCGAGGTTTTATTTATTGCAACTACTGGCATCCTTTCATGACTCTCAGTCTCTCTTGACAGGAATGCAACCTTAGCACTCATATCAGGTAGGACGGATGCATCCCTATCTACAAAACGAACCTTTACCATGACTGATGCCTTAGTCCTATCAGCAGTAGGCACTATGGTATGGACCTTCCCCCTCAATCTCTTGTTTTGCAGGGCATCTATACTTATCTCGCAGGGTTGATTTAACTTGATGAGAGAAATGTTGGATTCCGAGACATCTACCTCTACTTGAAGGGATTCCATATCCGCAAGTGTAATGACTGCGGCCTTGAGACCTGTGGCTGCACCAAAGGGGGTGACAATGTCTCCTATATCTGCATTCTTTGTTAACACTACACCATCAAAAGGGGCTTTTATAAAGGTATAGTCTATAGATATCTCTGATGCCTTCAGGGCTGCCTTTGCGGAATCAATAGCCGATTGTATAGCCTTGTAATTTGCCTCTGCCCTCTTGTATCTTGCCTCTGCAGATTCAAAATCAGATCTTGTCACAAAACCTTCATCGAGAAGACTCTTTTTGCGTGATAGGTTCTCCCTTGACTCAACTAACTCTGCCTTGACAGCCTCAAGGTTGTGCATCTGTAATCTAAGGTTTGCCTCAGATTGACTCCTCTGAGCCTTGACATCCTCGTTTTCAAGTCTTGCGATTACCTGACCTTTTTTTACCTTACTGCCCTCTTCTACATTTAATTCCACAAGCAGACCTGTAACCTTTGGAGCCACAGATGCCTTTCGGGATGCAACTACATATCCACTTGCATTTAGCACCGTTAGAGACTGCGAAGGATAGTAGTTTGTGACGGTTGTTAGCTCAACCGTATGGGTGACCTTAAAAATAAAATTGTAAGCCATTATTGATAGTATTGATAAAATTAGCAGGGTAATCGCTATCTTTTTTCTTGTAAAAAAAGACCTTTTGTATACGAACTGTGACTTATCAATCTTCAATCCTGATAAATCGCTATCTGTCATTGGAATCTCCTAACCTCCTTTTAGAATCAAGACCTAAACCAATCTTCAGTGTGTCAAGATGATTGTGAATGGATAACTTGAAAATACAAAGTTTATCGTATTTAAGATAAATTCACTCAAGTTGTATTAATACAGTCGCCCTCAATATAGACTTTTACTAACATCAAAACGATTATTGTGCCAAAATCTTACTAATGCGATTTGTATTATACATCATATACAGTAAAAAAATTTTTAAAATGGCTAAACCTTGAAACAAACTGATGAGGTAATCCCTAAAAAATGAAGTGCCTCAGGTGGGTTATATCACGAAATCTGCTAATTTATAAAGCCGAGAAGGGGATTCGAACCCCCGACCTGCCGATTACGAATCGGCTGCACTACCACTGTGCTATCTCGGCGTTGTAAGATAAGTAAAATATCAAAATAGATAAAGGGCTGTCAAAGGTAACACTGCAGAGATTTAAATGCCACACACTACTATAAAGGATAACCTCGTTCACCCACAAACGCAGTATCGATATTATTCTCCATCGCCAGATTGATTGCATCAGTGGTGATATATGCAGAAGTTGAAATAAGTATAGATGAAACCTTTTTTTTGCAAGAAACTTCAAAAACCCTCTCATCGGTCTTGACCTTTAGGCAGTCCCGGTTTTCTGAAGATATGAGCCCTATGTGTTTATAACGAGTTATATGGTCTCAGACTCTCACAGCCTTTTTTATTGTCCCAAATCCTCCCGACACCGATTTGTTGATGCCCCAGTAATCGGGGATTTCAAGGTTCACCGAGA
>JBDNDH010000108.1:0-5323 GCA_046719235.1 Thermodesulfovibrionales bacterium | reverse complement strand
TCTTTTTGCTCGAAGACGGTGTTGTATCTTCAACAGTTGTAAAGGCTTTGATAAAGGAGATTATAGATGCTGAAGACCCCTCAAAACCGCTAAGTGATCAGGCTATCTCTGATGTATTAAAGTCAAAAAAAATATCAGTTGCACGGAGAACCGTGACTAAATACAGGGAGGAGATGAAGATACCGCCTCAAAATATTAGAAAGCGGACGATTAGGTATTAATATCAGAAAAAAGGAGGGAAAGATGAACATTATAGTGAACGGTCGTCATTTAGAGATTACTGACGCTATCAGAAATTATGCTACAGAGAAGGTAAGAAAATTTGAGAAGTTTTTATCTAATATCAATGAGGCAATTGTTACCTTAGCCGTTCAGAAGCATATGCATAAGGCAGAGGTATTACTTAAGGTTAACGGCGTGATGATACAGGCAGAAGGTACTACTGGCGAGTTATACTCGGCAATAGATGAGGTTGTAGATAAACTTGAAAAACAGGTCATTAAATACAAGGAGAAACTTCACGAGCGTAGAAAGGGTGAAAAAAGGGTAATACCAAACATTCCCCCACATGAGGAAAAAGGCAGGATAATCAAGCACAAGAAATTTGAGATGAAGCCTATGTCACCAGAGGATGCTGTTCATCAGATGGAACTGCTTGATAAAGACTTCTTTGTTTTCCTTAACGAGTCAACAGATTCAATAAGTGTCGTCTATAGGAGACAAGACGGCAATTATGGTCTGATAGAAAAGACAAGATAAGGTATTTGGAAAAGGGCTTTTTCAAGGTATTGATACTCAGTGGCATCTCAGGGGCGGGCAAGTCCGTTGCCTTGAGGGCCCTTGAGGACATTGGTTTTTACTGTATAGATAACCTTCCTGTTGTTTTGATCAAATCGCTTGTTGATACACTTAAAAAAAGACAACAAAAGAAGGAACTCGCGGTATGTCTTGACATACGAGACGATGAGTCACTTAGGAGTCTGCCAGATGTGGTTAAGGATCTCAAAAAAGACCTACCTGTAGAGGTCTTGTTTCTTGATGCTGATGATGCGATTATGCTAAATCGATATAAAGAGACCCGAAGACCACACCCGATGTTTAATCTTAAAGAAGGTAGAGATCTATTGGCTGCAATCAGGCTTGAAAGGGTGATGCTTAAGGATATCAAGGAGATATCAGATAGGGTTATAGACACATCACAATACAATCCCCATGAATTGAGGCGGTTAATACAGGGATTTTATGCACACATAGACCATAAAGGTCTCTTGAATATTTTTCTCATATCCTTTGGTTTCAAAAATGGCTCACCAAACAATCTTGATCTGCTTTTTGACCTCCGTTTCTTACCAAACCCATACTTTGTAACTGAACTGAGGCCACTAAAGGGAACCGATAAGGCTGTGTATGAATATGTTTTATTAGACCAGAAGACCCAAAAATTCATTTTACTGTTAAAGGATTTGCTTGATTTTTTGTTAGATTCATTTATAGCGGAAGGAAGGAGTTATCTTTCTATTGGATTTGGTTGCACTGGTGGTAGGCATCGCTCACCTGCCATAACATCGCACATAGCTGATTGGATAAAGGGTAAATATGATGTCAATATAGAGATACTCCACAGGGATATGGATGGTTGAATCTCCCATATATTTAGATTATAACGCTACAACCCCTCTCGCCCCAGAGGTAAAACATGAGATAACAAAGAACCTTGACCTTTTTGGGAACCCATCCAGTCTGCATTCGTATGGGTTGGCTGCAAGGGAGGTTGTTAGTATTGCCAGATGTAATGTAGCAAAATCCTTAGGTTGTAAACCCGATGAGATAATCTTCACATCAGGTGGGACTGAGTCAAACAACATCGCTATCTTAGGTTACATGTTGAGATTTGACAAAGGGCACATCATATCATCCCTGATTGAGCACCCTTCAGTTTTAAACCCACTCATGTTCCTAAGAGAAGAGGGTTACGATGTCACATTTCTACCTGTTGACCATGAAGGCTTGATAAACCCTGATGATGTCAAAAAAGCCATAAGGAGAGATACACGTCTAATCACAGTAATGCATGCAAATAATGAGACAGGGACGATACAGTACATCAGGGAAATAGGAAATATTGCAAGACAATTCGGTATAGCCTTTCACTCTGATGGGGCACAGTGTTTGGGAAAAATTAGGACAATGGTAGATGAGATGCATGTTGATCTATACACAATTGCTGGTCATAAGTTTTATGCACCAAAGGGCATTGGAGCCTTATACATCAGGGATGGTACGGAAATATACCCAGTTTTAAAGGGGGCATCTCAAGAAAGAGGTATTAGACCTGGCACAGAGAATGTTGCCTATATATCTGGATTAGGGAAGGCATGTGAGTTGGCACACGATAACCTGAGTTTCAATATTGAGCACAACAGTAAACTCACAAAGATCATTTATGAAACCTTATATGGTAATCTCTCTGTAAGATTAAACGGTTCCTTTAAACACAGGCTCCCAAATACATTAAACCTTTCAGTCAAAGGGATAAATGCACACCAATTAGTGACTGTATTGGCGGATTCAGTTGCGATATCATCAGGTTCTGCCTGTCACTCTGGTGTATCAAAGCCATCGCTAACTTTACAGTCTATGGGCGTATCTGATTATGATGCATTGAGTGCTATTAGGATCAGCACAGGAATTTATAACACCGTGGAAGATATTGAAGAATCTTGCAAAATTATTATTAAAGCAGTCAATAAACTGAAGCTATAATAATCTTCAAATTGCTTATAAAAAAAAATAATTGCCAAATTCTTGACAAATTCAAGAAAGTTTATGGTATTTTTCTTGCCACAAAATAAATCGGAAAGGTGGGGGTTATGTTAGAGTTTAACAACTGGTATTTTGTCTTACTTGCGAATTTTCTCATCCTCCTTGTAGTTCTCAACGCAATCCTCTTTCAACCAATCAAAAAGGTACTTAAGGAGCGGGAGGGCTCAATCAACGACATGCTTGCCGATGCCAAGTCCATGATGGCAAAAAAGGACGAACTCCTTAAGAAGATAAACCTTGACCTCACTGATGCGAAGATCAAGGCGAAAGAGACCTATGAAAAGTATCGTCAGGAGGGGATTGCCTACCAAAAGGATGTAATGAGTAGGGCAGAGGCAGATGCGGTGGAGATGATTGAAAAGGCGAGGAAGGACATCAAGGAGCAGACAGAAAAGGCAAGGGCAGCACTAAGGTCTGATATTGAAAAGCTTGCTTCAGAAATCATGAATAAGTTGGTGAAGGTATGAAAATGGAAATGAAAAGAGACATGATGAAGGGTTTATTGGCTTGTTCAAAAGGCTTTGTGAGTGCATTAGCAATCGCTTTGTTAGGTGTCTTGTCACTTTCAACACCGACTTTTGCGGGTGGAGGCGGTGAGAGTTTCACCTTAACGGATTGGTTTTGGAAGTTTGTAAATTTTGGGATCCTTGTTTTCTTGCTTGTCAAGTTTGTAAAAAAGCCAATACAGGATTACCTCCAGCAGAGGAGGGAAAACATAGAAAAGACCCTCAACGAGGCAAAAGAGGCAAAAGAGCTTGCTCAAAAGGCACTAACTGAAGTAGAAGAAAGACTTGTATTAAAAGACAAAGAGATTGCAAGCATACTTGAGTCAGCAAAGGAATCTGGTGAGCGTGAAAAGGCAAGGTTGATTGAAGAAGGTGAAAAGATGAGGCTCAAGATACTTGAACAGGCAAAGATCAATATAGACTATGAGGTTAGAAAGGCAAAAGAGACTATCCAGACCGAGGCAGCAGAGGCCGCTATGATGAGGGCTGAAGAGTTGATAAAGTCAAGCATAACTGATAAGGATCAGGATAGGCTTTTCCAAGAATCCCTTAAATTACTGGAGGGCAAGAATTGAAAAAGGTCAAGGGTGTAAAACGGTATGCTAAACAGTTATTAAACAAGATTGACATTAGCGAGGTTCCTGCCGCCATAGCCCAGTTACAAACCGTATCCGCTATGATGGAAAAGGATAAGGGTTTTAGGAACATGCTTGTGAGCCCAGTGTTTTCAGCAGAAGAGGTAGATAAGGTTATAAACCTTCTTGGCAGTAATCTCAAGATGTCGGATAAGTTGACTGCCTACCTAAAATATATTAGAGAGAGTGGGGCAATAGTAGCCCTATCAGAAATTATTAAATCAGCCATAGTCCTTTACCTTGAAATGAAAAATAGGTTGAAGGCTGTGGTCTCAAGTGCAGTTGAGGTCTCAGCAGAGAATAAAAAGAGGTTAGAGCATACCCTCAGGTCTGTCACGGGTAAGGACACAGAGGTTGAATATTTTATAGACCCTACGCTTATTGGGGGTATAAGGGTTCAACTTGGCAGTAAGATGTATGACAGTAGCATTCAAGGCCAGTTATGGCTGTTAAGAGATAAGCTAATAAAGGGGTGACAAATGGAGATTAAGGTAGAAGAGATTAGTGAGCAACTAAAAAAACAGATCGCTGACTTTGAAAAAAGGGTTGATGTCAGCGAAGTTGGTGTAGTTGTGATGGTTGGTGATGGTATTGCAAGGGTCTATGGTTTAGACAATTGCATGGCTTCAGAGTTGATTGAGTTTCCAAATGGTGTCTTTGGAATGGCCCTTAACCTTGAAGAAGACATTGTAGGTGCGGTCCTGTTTGGAGATGACAAGCTCATCAAAGAAGGTGACATTGCTAAGAGAACAGGTAAGATCATGTCAGTGTCTGTTGGCGATGAGATGATTGGCAGGGTTCTAAATGGTATAGGACAACCAATAGATGGCAAAGGACCCATCACTACAAAACAGACGAGGATTGTGGATGTTGTTGCACCTGGTATAGTTGACAGACAGCCTGTTAAAGAACCGCTTCAGACAGGTGTCAAGGCTATTGATGCAATGATACCAATAGGAAGGGGTCAGAGGGAGCTTATTATTGGTGACCGTCAAACAGGAAAGACCGCAATTGCCATCGACGCCATAATCAATCAAAAAGGTGGGGATGTTGTCTGTATTTATGTAGCAGTAGGCCAAAAGAGGGCAAGTGTAGCCCGTGTTGTTAAAACCTTAGAAGAATACGGGGCAATGGCACATACAATAGTTATATCTGCAACCGCAAGTGAGCCAGCTCCAATGCAATATATTGCGCCTTATGTAGGTTGTGCAATTGGTGAGTATTTTAGAGACAGTGGTAGGCATGCCCTGATTATCTATGATGACCTTAGTAAGCAGGCTGCAGCATACAGGCAGCTGTCACTGATACTTAGAAGACCACCAGGAAGAGAGGCATATCCTGGTGACGTTTTCTATCTAC
>JBDNDH010000107.1:0-5328 GCA_046719235.1 Thermodesulfovibrionales bacterium | reverse complement strand
GGGTTATGACAATATTCTCTAATGTCGGATACAGAATTGGTCCTCCAGCAGATAGAGAATAGGCGGTTGAGCCAGTAGGCGTAGAAACGATAAGCCCATCCCCTCTAAATGTTGTCAGATAAGAGTCATTAACATAGGTCTGCATATCTATAATCCTTGCAAGGGCACCCTTATTAAAGACCACATCGTTAAGCACAGTGAAACTCTCCACATCCTTGCCATCCCTCCTTACTACCGCATTCAACATCATCCTCTTTTCATATTTAGCCCTTTCATTTATTACCATCTCTACCACATCGGTTATTGATTCCCTGTTTATCTCTGTGAGAAACCCCAGACTACCCAGATTTATGCCTACAATAGGTATCTCCCTATCACCTATAGCACGGGCTGCACTAAGAAGTGTTCCGTCACCACCTAATACGACTATCACATCAGATAGGGCAGGGATTGATTCCTTCGGCTCACCTTTGGTATCAAACAGCCTTGCTGTATCAGCATCAATTATCAACTCACAATTATGCCCCTTTAGTATTTCAACAACGGATCTTATTAATTTTATCGTCTCTGGGGTCTTTACCGTCTTACAGAATATCCCAATCCTCTTCACTTAGCCCCTCAATTAATATATCTCTTGTGTTTTCATCTATATCATTTATGATAACTTTCAAGGTCTTTTTATCTGTAATCTTAATGTGCTCTGCCCATTCTATCACAATAATAGCCTCATCATCGAGATAGTCCCAAATCCCTATAAATTCCAAGTCCTCTTCATTATCAAGCCTGTAAAGGTCAATATGGTATAATGGTGGCGTTGAGTTGTGCTGAACTAATATTACAAAGCTTGCACTCCCTATATCCTTCGGATCTATTCCCAAACACCTTGCAATACCCTTTATAAGGGTTGTTTTGCCACTGCCTAAATCACCATATAGTAGGACTATGTAGGGCAAAGGCTTGTTTTTTATTACACCACATAGCTTATGACCCACATCCATTGTATGTTCAGGTGATCCTGTTCTGATAGATATTGCCATTGGGGGTAATTTTAAATATAATGCCTAAAAGGAGGCAAATCTTATAAGTACCCTATTTTCGATTAACCTATTCAAGAGATATCCTTCTAAAGACCTCATATTCTGCGCCATGAGGGGTTAAGATGCTTTTCATAACCTCTACACCCTTCACATCTATTACACCCCACAAGGAGTGGGAGTTTATAAGTATCTGCTCTTTAAAATCTCTGCTTATCCTATCTTTTAATCTAACAATGGTGATGTGTGGTGAAAAGTCCCTTTTTTCCTTAGAGAAGCCAAAACCCTCGCAAACAGTCTCAACGTGGTTATATAACTGAACAATCTCTCTGCTTTTATCTATACCAATCCATACTACCCTCGGTGACTTTATACTTGGGAATACGCCCATACCCCTTATAGACAATTGAAAACCCCCAAATCCCTTTAAGACATCACAGAGTGAGAGATAGATACCGTTTACCTTCTCTTCATGCACCTCACCAAGAAACTTCAATGTCACATGGAGTGTATCGGTCTTAGCAAACCTCTCTCTTGGTTCCAGTGTAGACAGTTTAGAGATAAAACCACCAATAGTATTCTTGATTTCCTCAGATAGATTTATGGCTATAAAGGTCCTCATGAAAAGTTTTCTCTTGTCAAGACTGTTATCCCAGATGGTGTCACATAAAAACCTCTCGCCCTATCTTTGTCGTGGTCGTAGCCAACCTCTGTGCCTTCGGGTATCTTGACATGCTCATCAATGATTGCATTCTTAATCTTACAGTGTCTGCCTATATCTACACCTTCAAAGACTATGGAATTCTCAACAAGGCTATAGCTGTTGACCCTGCTTGATGGGCCCAATATAGATCTCCTTACCGTGCCACCACTTGTAATGCAACCACCACAAACAAGGGAATCAAGGTTTGCCCCTCTCCTACCATTATCATCAAATACGGTCTTTGCTGGTGGAAGATTTCCCTGATTTGTTAGTATGGGCCAGTCGTAGTTATAGAGGTTTAATCTTGGGCTTACAGAAACTAAGTCCATATTTGCCTCATAATATGAGTCAATAGTCCCAACATCCATCCAATAACCCCTCTCGTTAGGTGTCATCAGAGGAATAAAGTTATCAAAGAAGTTGTATGCAAATACCCTCTCGCCCTTTTCTAACATCATGGGAATGACATGTTTACCAAAATCAAGGTCGTGATAGTGTTTTTTACCCTCTTGAAGTATGGATAAGAGATTTTTCTTGTTGAAGATGTAGTTACCCATAGATGCAAAACATGTATCTCTGCCTGGTATGGTAGGTGGTGCATCTGGTTTCTCAACAAATGTCTTGACCTGAAAGTCTTCATCCACTGACAATACTCCAAACCTCTTTGCCTCTCCCACGGGCACCTCTATGCAGGCAACGGTTATATCCGCCTTATTCATCCTGTGATAGATTATCATCTGGGATATATCCATCTTGTAGATATGGTCTCCACCAAAGATTGCTACAAAATCGGCATTTGATGAAGTGATAAGCTCAATATTCTGATAAATGGCATCTGCAGTCCCCATAAACCACTGTTCTGCATCGTTGGTGGTCTCTGGTGATACAGTATCAAAAAACTCATTTAGACCTGTCCACTTTGCCCAAGACTCCTTGATGTGTTTATTGAGTGAAAACGCCTTGTATTGGGTTACGATATATACCTTCCTCAAGCCCGAGTTAAAGACATTGCTTAAGACAAAATCTATTATTTTATACTTACCACCAAAAGGGACAAATGGTTTAGGCTTATTCCTCGTGATTGGTTGAAGTCTTTCTCCCTTGCCGCCAGCCATTATTATTGTAAGGGTATTTTTTGTTATGTAGGCATTTGTGAACATGTCTAAAGGCCCCTCCTTTGCAATATTTTAAAATTGGCGATGTAAAACCATTTTTTTGTGCGAAAATGCCCCATAAAAAATTTAAGATACTGTCCTGAATTCCCTAAGACTCTTAGATAGCCTATCAAAAAGACTATCATCAAAAAATAACTCTATCGTCTTGGGGGTCTTTTGCACCCAACAAGGGTATTCATCCACCGTGCCCGGCATGTTTTGCTGATCCATAGTCCCCATAATGTCATCAAGACTAACTGCCATGAGAATCGACTCAGACCTTGCGATAAACTGATAAATAGCAAGGACTATATCATCGTTTAATTCCTTGGGAATGTCCATGTCTTGATGGAGGATGTTTGCCTTTTTAAGTGCCTCCATAAGTAAGATCTTATCTCTTTCTCTATCTGCAACGGCCTTCTGGTAGTCCTCTTCATTCTTAAACATCTTCAAAGACCGTCTCAACTCAATGTCACTGAGATACCAAAAACCCCAGAGTGTAGGTAGGTCATGTGTTGTGACAGTACATATTGACATCTTTGGATAATCCTCTGGCATTACAAAGGCAGGATTAGGGTATTGTCTCTCAAAGTATAGGAGTCTATATGAGAGCATGTTCCGCTCTTTCAGGGCTGTCCTTGCCTGTTCAGTAATGGTGCCGAGGTCTTCAGCTATAACAATCGTTTTATTTAACTGGCTCTCTAAACATATAATGCCCAGTATATCTTCATAGGGATATTCAATATATAAACCCTCCGATGCCTTTCTGCCTTTGGGGATCCAAAACATCCTAAACAAACCAAGTGCGTGGTCTATCCTGATAGCACCAAAGTATCTCATATTTTCTCTTAAGGAAAGTATCAGTGGTTGATAGGCACTGTCCTTTAATCCCATAGGTGACAGAGGTGGAAATCCCCAGTTCTGTCCAGTTGGGTTGAAATCATCAGGAGGTGCCCCAACATCCACATCCTGAACAAATATATCCTTAAAAAACCACTCATCACTACCACCCCTTATTGAGCCAATGGCAATGTCGTTATAAATACCAATACAATCAGGATACCTATCCTTAAGCCTCATCAATACATCCTTGATTTGACAGTCAAGCACCCATTGCAGATAGGCATAGAAGAGAATCTTTTCCCTGTGTCTTTTTTGAAATGCCTTAATCTCCTTGCTATCGTATGTGTGATAGATGTTTTCCCACCGTCTCCAGTCATAGGAGGGATTATCCTTGCCGTGCAGTTCTGCAAGGACGCAGTATGTGGCAAAACACAGGATTGCCTCTTTGTTTTCATCAATATATGCCTTAAAGGATTTTGCCCTATTGTCGTCATACTGGTAGTGCCTTTTATAAAACCTTTTAAAGAGTTTCTTGAGCACCTTAAGCTTGAGGTCTGCCACAGATTCATAATCAATGTGCTTACTGTCTCTTAGTTGCCTAATCTTATACTGTAAGTCTTTATCTACTATATCTGTAAAACCCTCCACCCTCTCGACATCTATATATATGAAATTTCTGAATAGTTTTGTAATTGGTGAATAAGGGCTTATACCGTAAGGCTTCTGGTTTGGAATGGCATGCAGGGGGTTTATCCCCACAAAAGAACCACCCTTGCTTGTAACACATTGAAGACACTTCTCAAGGTCACTGATATCGCCTACACCCCAGTTCCTTTCTGATTTTAATGAGTAGAGATTTAAAGATAATCCCCAATGTTTTCGGCTCCTTAAGGCATCTGGAAGGAAAGCGGTCTTAGGTGTAATAATAAGCCTACTCTTTAATCTTTTGGTGTTGTTAATAGTAAGATGTATGACGTAATAGCCTATATCAAAAACTACATCCTCAGGCAGACGGAGGGTAAATTTCTTGTAAACCTTGCCATCTATCGTATTTTGTGCATTAGACTTAGGATAATTTATTGAACCCCTGAATAAAACCTCTTCTGAACCCTCTGAGGATATAAGGATATCAACGCGATGAATCTCCGTATCAGGAATCGATACCGTTATAACAACCGGTTGTTTGTCATGGGCAAATACAGATACTACGCCGATTGGTAACAACCATTGCCTATTAGTTATATACTGTATCTGTTTAATAAGGGCTTCTTCAGTTGAGGTATCAAACCCCAATGCCTTTAGTATATCTTCTACTACATCGTCAGAAGCCTCATGTTTAATCCCAAATATATCCCAGTATCGCCTTGTAACTCCTACAAGCCCTGAAAGTTCGTTTAGTAGGGTTTGCCTGTCCATTTTTGATTCAGTATTTTGCACTAACAGACTCATAAAATGTAAAGCAATAATCAGGTTGACTTTATTTGTTTGAAAATCATATAATTTTAGTTCATTTTTGTTGGGAGGTTAAAATGGGTGGAGCATACACAACATACAATCCTCATAAGATAAAGAGGAAGAGAACACATGGTTTTTT
>JBDNDH010000106.1:0-5391 GCA_046719235.1 Thermodesulfovibrionales bacterium | reverse complement strand
AGTATTTTTTCTTTTCCATACTATGTCTATCTTTGCCTTTCCCTTTATAGTTTTTGGGATAGCATCATTCTTGACCATAGAATACGGCATCAGAAGACTCCCTTTCGGTTTCATTGTCGGTGGTCTTTCAGGAGTCATCATAGGTAGCGTTACAGCTTTTGTCCTATCCTATCCAATAAAACTGGTTTTTGAACAGGATATGTATAGGATAGTATCTTTTTATATATTTGCGGTATTGATATCAGGTTTTGCAATAGCAATGTCAAACAGGTGCAGTAACCTAACCTTACAATCCATTAGAGAGAGTTTTTCACCATCCAGATCCAGCCATGAGATGACAAGTGTGCTTGATACAAGCGTCTTGATTGATGGAAGGATTGCAGACATTGTAGATGCAGGGTTTATGACTGGCAGATTTATCCTCCCCCAGTTTGTTATTCAGGAACTACAATACATAGCAGACTCGCCAGATGCTGTGAGAAGGATAAGGGGAAGGCGAGGAATAGACATAGTAAAAAAGATGCAAAAGATGTCTCATATCCAGATGCAGATATTGGATGACAATTTCCCAAACATAAAGGATGTGGACTCAAAGATTATTGCCCTTGCCAGTTCTATAGGGGCTAAGATAATCACAAATGATTACAACCTCCAAAAGATAGCCCAACTTCAAGGCATAGGGGCATTAAATATAAACGAGTTAGCCAACATCCTAAAGACCCTCGTCATACCTGGCGAGAGATTGACCCTCTTCGTAGCAAAGGAAGGAAAGGAACAAGGACAGGGTGTTGCCTATCTTGATGATGGCACTATGGTAGTTGTCGAAAATGGTAGAAGATGTATCGGAAAGACGGTAGAGTTAGAGGTTACGAGCGTCTTACAGACATCAAGTGGCAGGATGATATTTGCCCGCACCATAGATGACAAACAATCCTAAGATATCCGCCTTAGTCCCTTCTGCAGGGATGGGTACGAGATTCGGAAGTGACAAGATCTTTACCCTTCTTACAGGAAAACCTGTCTTGATACATACACTTGAAAGATTAAGCAGTGTCGAAAAAATAGTAGAGATAATTGTCATAACAAGGGAAGGATCCATACCAGAGGTCACTAAATTAGTGGACTATTACAACCTTACAAAGGTAAAGGCAGTCATAAAAGGTGGACAACAGAGACAAGACTCGGTTTTTAATGGACTACTACTGGTTCAACCAGATAAAGATATTGTCCTTATACATGATGGGGTAAGACCACTTGTAACAAAAAGCCTTATAAATCGGGCTATTGATTCCCTGCAAGAAGATATCTTTGATGGCATCGTGGTTGGTTTCCCACTCAGGGATACAATCAAAAGGGTTAAAAATGACACTTATACAACCGTAGTGGAGACACCAAGACGTGATGATTTCTGGTGTGTTCAGACCCCACAGGTCTTTTACTATGATAAGTTAATGTCCTGTTATGAGATGGCTTATAAGGATGGTTTTTATTCAACCGACGATTCAGCAATAGTTGAAAGATACGGTGGCAAGGTAAGGCTGATTTTAGGCGAATATACCAACATCAAGATTACCACCCCAGAAGATATCATAATCTCTGAAAGGTATCTACAGGAGATCGGGGAACATCTATAGTAATTGAGACTAACCTCAAAGATTTGGTCTTTTTCTATGCCAATCGGTTGACTGCTCATACGCGTAGGCAACCTGTAGTATTAATGCCTCTTCAAAATGCCGTCCGATGATCTGTAATCCTACGGGCAGGTTATGTGCAAATCCACATGGTATAGAGATGGCAGGTAGACCGGCAAGGTTTACAGAGATTGTAAATATGTCAGATAGATACATCTGAAGGGGATCATTTGACCTCTCGCCCACTTTAAAGGCCACTGATGGGGATGTAGGTGTGAGGATCAGGTCTACCGTCTCAAATGCCTTTTCAAAATCAGTTCTTAACAGGGTTCTAACCTGTTGGGCCTTTCTGTAGTAAGCCTCATAATAGCCCGATGAAAGGGCATAAGTCCCAAGCATTATCCTCCTCTTGACCTCCTGTCCAAAACCCTCCGAACGTGTCTTTATGTACATATCCATAAGATCTTTACCCTGTCTTCTAAGTCCGTATTTGACACCATCAAAACGGGCAAGGTTTGAAGATGCCTCTGATGTAGCAAGGATATAATAAGTTGCCACCGCATATTCCGTGTGAGGTAATGATATCTCTATAGGCTCAGCCCCGAGTGTTGTGAGTTTTTTTATCGCCTCTTTGATAACCATCTCCACCTCTTTGTCCATCCCATCTATGAAGTATTCCTTCGGTATCCCTACCTTTATACCCTTGATATCCCTTCCGAGTAATCCTTCATAGTCTGACACATCTATGGGTGCAGAGGTTGAGTCATAGGGATCATGACCTGATATTACCTTAAGTATTATAGCCGCATCCCTTACAGATTTGGTTAAGGGACCTATCTGGTCAAGGGATGATGCAAAGGCGACCAGTCCGTATCTTGATACCCTTCCGTAGGTGGGTTTTAGCCCTACTACACCACAAAACGATGCGGGTTGCCTTATAGAGCCTCCGGTATCTGACCCTAATGCTGCAACGCACATATCCGCTGAAACTGCTGCTGCAGAGCCTCCGCTACTGCCACCAGGCACTGCATCCAGATCCCAGGGGTTTCTCGTTACACAATAGGCAGAGTTTTCAGTAGATGAGCCCATTGCAAACTCATCAAGGTTTGTCTTCCCCAATAGTATATAATCTTGATCTAAAAGTCTCTTTGTGGCTGTGCTTTCATAAGGTGGGATAAAGTTATGAAGAATCTTGGACGCACAGGTTGTCAGTATCCCCTTTGTGCAGATATTATCCTTGATGGCAATAGGGATACCTGTTAGAGGAAGTGACTCTCTGTTATCAATCCTCCTTTGTGCAAGATCTGCCAATCTTGAGGATTCCTTAGGGGTTGTTATGAGATAGGATTGAACCTTGTCATTAAGGCTCTCAATCCTGTCGATGAAACTATCTGCAACCTCTTTTACGCTAATGTCTCTTTTATCTAATAGATCTCTTAACTCTCTTATTGTATGCCTTTGTATCTCCAAATCACTATCTCCTTAAGTGAGATTTTAGTTCTGTATATACTTTTCCCAAATAAAAAACAAATCCCTTGTAGCCTTGAGATCCTTTACGCAGTAACGGGCTATCTCTTCAACCTTACCGCTTTTATACATATCGGTAACCATGTAACCACAGATCTCTTCAGACTTTGGGCTCTGAATACCAAAGGTCTTGCACCATGTATCAAGGTTGAATCGTCTCTTCATAGAACCATAAAAACTCAGACGGTCTAAAAGGTCTATATGTTCCTCGCTGTAACGACCCGGTAATAGATTCTTCGTAGGTTTTATCCTGTGCACAGCAGAACGGATTATGAGAAATGGTGCATCAAAAGCCCTTCCGTTAAATGTGATAATCTTATCATATTGAGATACCTCTGACCAGAACTTTCCAAGTATCTCCGGCTCTGTCCCACTCTCAAAGATTATACCGTCTTCTTCAAAAGAAGTGCATTCAGAGATTGACCTAAAATATACAACGCCTTTATCGTTGTCGGGATTCAGCATACCTATTGCGACAACCTCACCTGTAAGTGGATAAAATGCCAAACTCTCTAATACCTTTGTCTCCTCTTCTTTGCTGGTTGCATACTTCATCAGGTATTCTTGGGTTGACTTGTCAAAAAGGTCAAAGTCAAACCCAGATGTCTCTATATCGATAATTATTCTACCCATCTTACTTTTTAGTATCTATGGTCATCTTGCTAAAGACCTTCCAAGTCTTGATAGTATCTATAGCCCTCTGTAATTGGACATCATCCTTTTCATCCACCTCAGAGGGTGCAGTTTCTTTTTCAACCTTATCTTCTATTTTCTGTTCACCCTTTAGATGCTTATCAAGGTCTCTCTCCCTTACTACTGGAATATCTTTAGAATCCTTTGATTCCAATTTTACGATTATATCAGGGGTTATGCCTACACCTTGGATACTCGTTCCTTTAGGGGTGTAGTATTTCGCTGTTGTTAGTCTCAAGCCTGAGCCATCACTGAGCGGGATAAGACTCTGAACAGAGCCCTTACCAAAGGTCTGAACACCCACAATCACTGCCCTATTCCAATCCTTCAAAGCCCCTGCCACTATCTCTGAGGCACTTGCACTGCCCTGATTCACCAAAACAACCATAGGGATATCGGTATAGCC
The DNA here is from genome assembly GCA_046719235.1 of Thermodesulfovibrionales bacterium. Classification (GTDB taxonomy): domain Bacteria; phylum Nitrospirota; class Thermodesulfovibrionia; order Thermodesulfovibrionales; family Dissulfurispiraceae; genus DUZI01. The sequence continues at coordinate 1,134 of JBDNDH010000106.1, read as the reverse complement.
CGGTTTTTCCCTTTCAGTAAAATACTCGGTCTTCTCTCCCTTTTTGCCCTTTATGTAAACAACGAGTTTATGTGGTGGCAAAAAGTGTTCTACGACCTCAACCGCACTGTTTAACAATCCTCCTGGGTCATTTCTCAGATCAAGTATCAAGGCATTCATCCCCTCTTTCTTGAGATTATCAAGTGCCTTTACCATATCCCGTGCGGATGCCTCTTGAAATTGTGTAAGCTTGATATAGCCTATGTTGTCTTGAAGCATCTTTGCTTTAACACTCTTGATCTTTATTATGTCTCTGATGATTGTGTAGTCTTTGGGCTCTTTCATGCCTTCTCTATGGATTGTAAGGGTAATAGATGTTCCCTTTTTGCCCCTCATCTTCGCAACTGCATCATGGATTGACATGTTTTTTGTAGATTCATTGTTTATCTTTAGTATCTTGTCACCGGCCTTGATGCCTGCCCTAAAGGCAGGGGTATCATCTATAGGGGCTATGACAGTAAGGATGTTATCCTTAATCCCAATCTGAATACCAATACCGCCAAACTCACCCTTTGTCTCTACCTGAAGTTCCTTGTATGCCTCTGGGGTGAGATAGGCAGAGTGCGGGTCAAGGGAGGTCACCATCCCCTTGATTGCACCCTGTATTATATCCTTGGTCTTTACCTCTTCAACATAGTTTTTCCTTATGAGCGATAAAACCTCTGTAAAGAGTTTTAAATCCTCATAACCACTCTGCGACTGTGCATTTACCCCTGTAACTGCCCATCTTGCATAAAACATTATGCTAATGAGCAGAAAAATAGAGGCACTAACCATAATGATCTTTCTTTTAGACATTTCTCTGATCCTCCGTTTATTTTACCGTTTAGTTTTTATTAATTATCTTTTTAACCATTGTTGTGGGTCAAGTGGTTTACCCTTATACCTTATTTCAAAGTAAATACCAGTTGAACCAATAGATGATGAATCGCCAGCCTCACCCACGATCTGTTGATCCTTTACCTCTGCCCCATTTCTCACAACTATCTTTGATAGATTACCATAAAGACTATGATATCCTCCTCCATGGCTTATTATCACCAACTTGCCATAACCTTTAAACTCGCTTGCATACACAATCTTGCCCTCATGTAT
>JBDNDH010000105.1:0-5424 GCA_046719235.1 Thermodesulfovibrionales bacterium | reverse complement strand
CGATCTACCCATAAATATCGGGACAAGTGCACTAACCGAACCTTTAACCGAAAGGTAATAGTCACAAAGTGTTATGATGATTTCTTTTGAGACAAGGGGCATGTCACATGCCACTACAAATAAGGCATTGCCTCTACAAACCTTTAAACATGAGTAAATACCTGTCAAAGGTCCCCTTGAGGGCAGAGAGTCTTGAACAATTGGAACATCAAAGGGTTTATAAATTTCAGTTTGGTTTGCGCTTATAATTACTTCTTCAAATAGGTGTCTTAGGATTGAGATGTTTTTCTCAATGATAGTTATACCGTCAATCTTTATAAAAGCCTTTATCTTAGGGAAACGGGTATTCTTTCCCCCCGCAAGTATTGCACCTGAAAGGTTGCTACCATATACCGTCATCTCAGGTTATAATAACGCCAGCATAGCCAACCACATGTCTGAAATCACCGCTAACCTCTGCAGATGTAGAATATTTCACAAGTGTTGAAGACTTTGCTCCTAACTCCTTTGCACATGCAATGACCGTTGTCACTGGTATCACACCACACATTGAGATCCTCTTTTCTGATACAACAGTGTAAAGACCATATTCATCGAGGCTTAATATCTTATCTATTGCTGACTTGTCTAATTCTCTGGCAACCTCATCGGCAACGTAATGGCTCATATCTGAACTTGCAACAACAACAACCCTCTTACCAGATTCCTTAATAACACTCGCAATGTCTTTGCCTAAGGTCAGGCATTCGTTAAAGGACAGTTTCATGATGGTAATGGGCACAATCTTTACACTCTTGCTGAAATAGGCTATGAAAGGAAGTTGAACCTCTATTGAATGTTCATAGAGATGTGCATTAAAATCAGCCTTGCAAGATTTATTTTTATTGATTATCGCATCTGCTATTTGTTCATCGACCTCAAAATGGTGCAAAGGGATATCCCAGACCCCTTCTGAAAACACAGAAACAGTTGTGCCAAGTCCAGTATGATTTGGGCTAAGTATCACAAAGGTTTCAGGAAAGATTATCCTTGAATATACCGCCCCTGCGACAGCCCCCGAGAAGATATACCCAGCGTGTGGGGAGACTATTGCCTTTGCCTCAACCTTTTCCTTTTCATCGGTTACATAACTTTGTATCTGGTTTTTTAGTAATGCTGGGCTACCCTCATAAAATTGCCCTGCTACAAAGGGCCTTCTCAATACCCTTGAGACCATGATCAGATGACATCCTCCTCCCCTGCATACTCCTCTGTTGCAAGGTCAACAAACCTTGTAAACTCATGGAGAAAGGTCAATTTGATGGTTTTTGTTGGACCGTTTCTTTGCTTTGCTATGATGATCTCTGCTACACCCTTGTCTGGGGTCTTTTTGTTGTAAACCTCATCTCTGTATAAAAATATGATAACATCAGCATCTTGCTCAATAGCCCCAGATTCCCTTAAATCCCCTAAGTTTGGTCTCTTTTCTTGGGTGTATTCTACCCTCCTGTTAAGCTGACTTAGGGCTACTACTGGCACCTTAAGTTCCTTTGCGAGTGCCTTTAGAGACCGAGAGATCTCTGATATCTCTTGCTCCCTTCTCTCTGCATCACTTCTACCCTTCATTAGTTGAAGGTAGTCAATGACGATTATCCCTAAGCCCTTTTGCTCTGTCTTAAGTCTCCTTGCCTTTGCCCTTATCTCCATTACTGATATTGCTGGTGTGTCATCGATAAATATAGGAGACTCTGATACTGTGCTCGCTGCCCTGATTATCCTTTTTAACTCTGTCTGGTTGAGAAATCCCTTGCGTAGTTTAGTATAATCAACAGAGGCCTCAGAACACAGCATCCTCATGGCTAATTGTTCCTTTGACATCTCAAGGCTAAAGATGGCAGAAGGCAACCTTGTATTGATTGCTGAATGTTGAGCAATGTTAAGTGCAAAGGCAGTTTTCCCCATAGATGGTCTGCCACCAATTATGATGAGATCCCCTGGTTGAAATCCAGCTGTGATGTCATCAAGATCCTTAAAACCTGTGGGTATCCCTGTTACATTAGACCTCTTGTTAATTAGGGTTTCAATAGTCTTGAGTGTATCCTTAACGATATCCTTAAGATTGGCAAATGTATTATTAGTTCTCTTATCCCCAATATCAAATATCAGACGCTCTGCATAATCTAATACATCGTCTGCATCGGATGTGGCATTGTATGCCTTTTCGCTGATAAGATGGGCAGTCTGGATGATAGACCTCAGGATTGCCCTTTCTCTGACTATCCTTGCATGATGCCTTACATTGGCAGAGGTGGGGATTATAGCAGCAAGATTGGTAAGGTATGCAAGACCGCCAGCATCTTCAAGGTCGTTGTTCTTTCGTAACTCTTCTGTGAGTGTGATGATGTCAATAGGTTCGCCTCTTGAAGACAGTGATATCATTGAGTTATAGATTCGTCTGTGCGAATCTCTGTAGAAGTCATCGGGTCTGATTATCTCATTTGCCTTGAAAAGTGCTTCATTATCAAGTAAGATAGCCCCTAAGACGAATTGTTCGGCCTCTAAGTTTTGGGGTGGTAGATTTATTGCACTTCCGTCGACCTGCTTAGATTCTAACATTAGCAAAAACCTACCTTCTCAATTCTGTCTTGACTCAATTCCGCCTTGCCGTGTTTGTCTGGCAAGCATGTTTCAGGGTTATGTCTGCTGTTCTTCTTTATTGACAAACACCTTTAAGGTTGCGGATATTTCTGGATGAAGTTTGATCTTGACTGAGTGTTCGCCTAACCTCTTTATTGGCTCTTCAATTATAATCTTCTTTTTATCGATATCAAGTCCCTGTTGTTTCAATGCCTCGCTGATATCGTTAGATGTCACAGAACCAAAAAGCCTGTCTTCCTCACCTGCCTTTGCATAAATGGTTACGGATACCTGCGAAATTCTATCCGCGAGTGATTTGGCGTCATTTGCCAACTTCTTTGCCCTTTGAATGATAACATTCTTTTGATGTTCCAGTTGTCTGATATTCTTAGCAGTTGCATCTATTGCCAATCCTCTTGGTAGAAGGAAATTTCTGCCATAACCATCCTTTACATTCACTATCTCTCCAGCCTTACCAAGATTTCTCACATCCTCTTTCAGAATAACCTGCATAAAGTGTCTCCTTTCAAACAAAAAGTATAAAATTATAACCTATCTCAATTTCAAAAAAAAAGTCTTTAAAAAACACTAAAAGATTACTTGACAAATCAAGCGATACATGTTATTTTCTATGCACATTTTTAAGTCAATTATCTTTGTTAATCCCAAAATGAAAGGAGGGTAGTGGTATGAACAAAACCGAATTGGTTGACAAGGTAGCAGATGTGGCAGGGTTAAAAAAGGCAGATTCTGCAAAGGCAATTGATGCAACTATCGACGCTATCAAAGGGGCTTTAAAAAAGGGTCAAAAGGTTACATTGGTTGGCTTTGGCACGTTTTATGTATCAAAGAGAAAGGCCCGTAAAGGTCGTAATCCTCGCACAGGAGAAGAGATCAAGATCCCTGCCGCTAAGGTTCCCAAGTTTACTGCTGGGAAATCCCTAAAGGATGCCGTTAAATAAATTTAGACCATTTTAGGATTGATAGGGGGGGGAATTAAACCCCCTTTGTTTTTTTATGTCAAGGATATTGGTAGCGTTAAGCTTAAATGAACAATACAATTCGTTAGTGTCATATGCGATATGGCTTGCCAAGCAGTTGTCTAACAAGACAAGCATTGAGTTGCTTACGGTACAGGACTATTCTTTTACTCCTCCCACATATCTATTGCCTTATTTAGAAGAGGAAAGGCGTAGATATGCTAATATACTTGAAGGCATCATAAGGACCATAAAAGGCTATGGAATTGACGCCACATATACGGTTGCAAAGGGAAGGCTCATAGATACATTCAAAAAGGCTATCTGTAGTCTTAATATAGACCTGCTCGTCTTGGGTTATAAATCCCATCTCTTGAGGATGAGTAGCTCGGAAAACATGGTGAGGTCTATCAACATACCCATGTTTGTATGTAAGGGACAAAAGGCGTCAAGGGTAAATTGTCTTGAGGATATAGATATCAAAACGGTCCTTTGCCTTACAGACTTTTCTGAAAACTCCATAAGGGCATTTGATTTTATGAAGACGATCCTTGCCAACTGCAAAGACGATGTTAAGGTGATTCTTTTAAATATGATATCAAGCATCAGGGTAGAAGAGATATTCAAAAATGTTCACGGGGTTGATAGAGATAAAAAGGAAGAGTTTTGCGATCACCTTACGCATGAGGCATTACAACACCTTCAGAGATTTGAATCCGAGGGCTTTTCCTTAGAGGTTATCTGTAAGATTGGTATTGCCTATAAGACAATTAATGATATTTTAAGGCAGAGGGATGTTGATTTAATATTTATGGGTGCAAGGGGTATTGCCCAGACCGAAGGTTTCAGGATTGGCAGCCTTACAGAATCAATCCTCAAGACATCATCTTGTCCTGTGGTGGTAGTAACATAAATTCTGATGATTGATGTATCACTGCTCATCTTGAGTCTCCTTACAATACTTTTAAGTGCGGAGATATTTACAAATGGCATAGAGTATCTTGGTAGACGTCTTAGTCTATCACAAGCCGTTGTAGGTAGCATACTTGCGGCAGTTGGAACTGCGCTTCCTGAGACCATACTACCCTTTGTCGCAATACTCTTTCATGGAGGTAAAGATTCAGATCAAATAGGTGTGGGTGCCATACTTGGTGCACCATTTATGCTATCAACACTTGCCTTTTTCCTTGTGGGACTGACGGTTTTGATCGGTTATCTTCGTAAGAAAAGACCATTTGTGGTTGAGGTTGAGATGGAATCTCTTAAAAGGGACATCATGTTTTTTTTGATTATGTATTCATCTGCAATATTTATACCCCTTTTTGTGCACAAGAGTGCAATTTTTATAGCCCTTTTACTTATCATTTGCTATATCCTGTATGCCTTCAAGACCTTTAGGGGAGAGAGTGAGGAGATAATGCACGTAGAAGAGTTACATCTGTTTAGGGTTTACAGGGCACTTAAGAACAGATTTAAAAAGGGGGCTATATTCTGTGCTGATGAAAAATCTGTTGGGATGCTACCCATACTGACACAGGTCTTGTTTGGACTCTGTATCATGATTGGGGGTGCACATGTGTTTGTGACTGCCATATCAAGATTATCACAACATTGGGGTTTAGACCCGCTTTTATTTGCCTTACTTGTAGCCCCTGTGGCAACAGAACTACCTGAAAAGTTTAACAGCATAACATGGACACTAAAGGGGCGCGATACCCTTGCTATTGGGAATATCACAGGTGCGATGGTTTTTCAGGCGACCTTCCCAGTAAGTTTAGGACTTACCTTTACCCCTTGGCAAATAGATGGGATTGCCTTAATATCCGCT
>JBDNDH010000104.1:0-5433 GCA_046719235.1 Thermodesulfovibrionales bacterium | reverse complement strand
TTTAAATATCTGATAAGGCATTGTAAAACAAAGAATCATCTTAATTTTTTAAGAATGGGAATATTTCTGCTCTGTCCTTGGGATGCATGCCTGATAATTATGTTACCCTAAGGATCAAGCACAAAAACTCGGAAACCCCATTATCCTCTGGCAGGAAAGATTATAATGACAGGGTTTCCCGTTTAGAGGATGTAAGGAAAGCCTGAAGAACAGGGTAAGGGTTGACCCATAGGAGATTGTGAGAAAATCGATAAGGGTATTGAGATCTTATTTGAGGCATTATCTGACTTCACTTTAAAACTTTTAAGAATTCTGTTATTATGGATTAATCAAAAACAAAAGGAGGTAAAACACTATGGTAAGAGTATTGGTAGCATTGGCTTTAACCTTAGCCCTCTTCAACGTTGATGTTCATGCCTATGATAAGGAGATGGCTAAAAAGTTCAATGGGATGTTTTCTCAGTTTACACCTGAAATGGTTGCAAAAAGACCCTGTGAGGTAGATGGTAAGGGGTTTTTTGAGATGATCAAGAAAAAGGAGCCCTTTGTTATTCTTGACATCAGAACCCCTCAGGAAATGGAGATAGTCGGAATAACCTATAAGGACACCATCAGGATTCCTATGCACGATCTCTTTAAGGAAGAAAATTTAAACAAGCTTCCAAAGGACAAAAAGATTATCGTAGTATGCCACACAGGAACTCGAGCAGTGGCTGCAGCTATGGCACTGATGGCCACAGGGTTTCAGAACACTATTTACTTTAAAGGTGGTATCTCCTCTTTGGCAACTGAGTCCGGAAGGAATGTGGTGGGAACTCTCTGGTAATCTCCTAATTTAATGAACAGTTTATCGTCAAAAGATTGATGCATGGCAAATGAGGTTATCAAAAGTTTTAAGGAATTCTATGACACATAGTTGAGATGATAAAAATCAACAGGTGTAATTCAGGACAATGCAGTCACTTCTACGGTGTTGTTTCTTATCAGATATGGTTTCATATGTAGACTGCATAATGTTCCTGTCAAAAGATTCGTCTTATCTACTTATACCCAACAATGAGGGGACATTGCCTTCACATCTTTAAATCTCAATACCACCCAATGTCTCCACAACTAAATAAGTTTAGATATCTGATTTGGGCTTATTATTTGTTGCCAAATCTGCCTGTAGATACATACATTACCCGCCTCTTAGATCTTGTTTAATCTTACATCTGCTTGTGATGTACATTAAAAAAGCAAGACTGAATCAGTTTAATAAAACCAAGAACAACATTAAAGGAAATTTCGACGGGTATTTTAATCCTATATCTTTCACAATTTTGATTCTATTTTTAGGCATAAACCTTTACAAGACAGCGCCAAAGACCCAAGAAGAAAGATGGGCAAAATTGTTATAGAGATTACAGAAGCAGATTTTTATTAATATTCATGGGCCGCGTTTATTGGACAGCATCAATTGAGTCAAGCAAGATTTTAAGAGACGGATTTACCTGTCTGAAGGTTTTGTTTTATCATTTATAGAACTTGTGAATTTGAAATATTTGAATATCACCTATGTTATCTATAAATTCCTTGAGCCTTTTAATGCTTTACTGATATGTTTAAATGATAGGAAGGCACATAATGAGATTGTTCAAAGAAATAATTACTGGTAGCCATGATGTTGAGGCTTTTAAAGAAGGGATTGTCGTCAAAATATCAGTTTATCTACCAGACAGACCAGGGTCCCTTGAAAACCTTGCCACTTTAATAGCATCTCTCGGCGGCAACATAACTTTCTTTTACTACAACCGCTCTGACCACAGCAACAAAGTTACATTAGAGGTGCACCTTGATAATTACAATTCTTTAAGCAAACTATTAGCAGAATTTACCTCCGAAGGATACACTGACAACAACACCTCACATGTAAGAGATAGTAGCGAGGTAACTGCCATAGAAAATATCCTTGAAATAAAAGTAAGACTAAAAAATGTACCAGGATCCTTGGCATCATTTGCTAATATACTTAAGGAACAGGGGGCAAATGTCATATATATGCTTTATGATGAGGATATTGATGAAGAATCAGCTACCATATCCATGGCTCTTAATAGTCCCTCTGAGATCGAACCTCTTCTAAATGCCTTAAATTTAAAGGGCTACCAATACAGGATGATTTACAAGGGAACAGAAACTGAGGAGGCGGTCTACATAATCGGCTTAAAACTGTGTGAGAGATTTTTCATCCGCCTGCGCAAGCTCATGACAGATGCCGATATTGCTGAGATTCGAGGGCTCGTGGCATCCTCAAAGGAACTCTATGAAGATTTGCTTGGGTTTTATCAGGAGTCAGGAAAGGACCTTGAGGCTGGTGATGTGTATGAGAAGGTCCTTACCCTTGCATCAAGATGTCGTAGCAAAACAGGAAGCAGATTTTCTGCTATCGCAATGCCACCAATATCGACCTCTGGGAAATTGAAGATATGCGGATTCAGGATGCCTACAAGCGAAAACATATATCTACTCATCCACGAAAATGGGATATCAATGATTGATACAGGTCATGGGATATATTACGAAGACATCAAGAGACTGCTTATTTCACTCGGATTTGAGACTGCCAAAGTAGATTCAATTTATATAACCCATGCAGATACAGACCACATAGGTTGCGCAGGTTATTTTGAACAAGAATTTGGGACTAAGGTTTACATGCATAAAGACGGGTTGGATATCATTAAATCCATGAACCGTGGACACGGACTAATCGGCAGATTTGCGAATCTCAACAGATACTACACAAAACTATCAGCAACCCTTACAGCCTGTTGTTTCCCAAAGAGCCCTATCTTTTTCTCCCAAACCCCAATTGGATGCAGGGGTATTTTTGATGTAATAGATTCTTTTAACGTTGGAGGAGTTACTTTTGAGGTTCTACAGAGTCTTGAGGGACATATAAAAGGACAGGTCTTTTTTCTATCCGAAGAGGAAGGCTTACTCTTCGCATCGGATTATATAATAAATTACAAAAGTTTGACTAAGGAAGAAAAAGACCACCTTGGCACGTATAACTTTCTGCTGACAAATCCAAACAGCAATATTGAAATACTCACAAAGGAACTATCATCTCTTAAATCAATAGCCTCTGAAATGGCAAAAAGGCTTATCCCTAAGGGTAAATCGGCTATAATTATGCCAGGACACGGCGAACACTTCGGGGTTAACCCAGACAATCCATCAATCTGAAGATGCAAGTATTTAAAGACCTCACAAGTCACACTATCTCTTTAATCAGGATTAAGCAACTTTAGATTTTTTTGTGAATTTTGTAAAATTGTAATACCAGACTATAGTAAAATTTAGACAATAAAGGAGCCAGATATTGAAAGATAAGGGTTTTCACGGTAGAGGCTTTGTAACATTTCTTACAGCACTCAGTTTTCTCATCATTGCAGTCAGTGGTATTGTCTTATATCTTGCCCCACAAGGCAGGATTGCCTATTGGACAGACTGGCGTTTTGCAGGCCTTACAAAGACAGACTGGAATAACATTCACATAGTATTAAGCATAGTTTTCGTCTTGGTGGCTATCTACCATATTTACTACAATTGGAAGGTTTTAACAGGCTATATAACAACTAAGATGCAAGCAGGTATTAGGCTAAAAAAAGAGATAGCCCTCTCGGTAATCTTAATGCTATTAATAGTAATAGGTTCGATGTATAAAATACCACCCTTTGGATACATCATTGACTTCAGTGATTATCTCAAAAAGAGCTGGATTGTTAGCAAAGACTATGAGCCACCCTTTGGTCACGCAGAAGAGCTCTCCCTAAAGGTCTTTACAAAAAAGCTAAATATTGACTTAGAAAAGGCAATGGCAGAGCTAAGGGCAAAGGGTATTGCTGTAGAAGATCCCAATGATTCCCTCATACAAATCGCTAGAAAAAATAAAACGAATCCAATGCATATATATATTGCTATCAGGAAATTTGAAGAAAAACCAGCAAAGCCAAATATAACCAAATACACTGCTGAGTTAGTAGAAGAAAAATTTGCTGGGGCTGGAATTGGCAGAAAGACCCTGCCGCAGATATGCGAGGAGGTTGGTATAGACATATCTATTGCTAAGGGGAGACTCAATAATAAAGGCCTTAAGATAAAAGATCAAGAGACATTTAAAGAAATAGCCGACCGATACAATACCAAACCAATCGAGATATTGAAGGTTATTCTCTTAGAGGACTATAACATCAAGATTTAATCCAAAAAAAATAGATTTATCAGGCATAAACCATTCTCATTACAAAAGAGGCGATGGATTGAGGTCAACCGAAAGAGGTCTAGCTGTTAAGTCATGGGCTCAGGTCTGTAGGGGTTTGGTGACTGTATAAAGTAAAAGAGTAAGAATAGACAGTTTAACATTAAAAAAAACAGACACGTATTGTTTTTCTCTAAGGCAAAGATGCCTCTCTTATGGATAGGATAAAAGGGGGGGTAGATGATTTGTCATTTACCTCAAAAACTGCCTACAATAATCACGGTGCAATAATTTATTAGAGATGGACAGAACAAATTTGAATGATCCAGTTAATTCAGTATCAGACGTTGACTACAGTTTAGAAATCAGTACATTAAGGGAAAAAGTACTCTCCGGTAATCACATAACCATAGCTGAAGCAGTTGTCTTGACCCAATGTCCTGAGATTAACTTGCTTGATCTCTTATCTTCTGCTGATAAGATACGAAGACAATACTTTGGCAATCAAATAGACCTCTGCGCAATCGTCAATTCAAAGTCAGGTGCATGTCCTGAAGACTGTGCATACTGTGCCCAATCCTCAAGGTATAAAACAGGTGTTGATATTTACCCGATGCTAAATAGGGATACCATAGTCCGAAGGGCTGAGGAGGCAAGATCTGAGGGTGTAAGGAGATTCAGCATAGTTACAAGTGGCAAAAAGATAGGTAGCAGAGAATTAAAAATAATCAGTGCCGTTCTTCAAGAGATTAGGGATATAGGCTTAGTGCCATGCGCATCCCTCGGGATTCTCTCAAGGGATGAACTTTTACTCCTCAAGGATAATGGTCTGGATCGTTATCACCATAACATTGAGACATCCGAGAGATTCTTTCCAATGATATGTTCAACACATACATTTGCCGAGAGATTAAAAACTATCGAATCTGCTAAGGAAGTAGGACTTTCTGTTTGCTCTGGGGGAATTTTTGGCATGGGAGAGACATGGATGGATAGACTTGATATGGCATATTTACTGAGGGATTTGAATGTTGAATCCATCCCGATAAACTTCCTTATTCCAATAAATGGAACTCCCCTTGCATCAAGACCACTGTTACATCCCTTTGAGGCACTCAGGGTCATCAGCACATTTAGGTTTATCCTTGCAGATAGATCTATTCGGATCTGCGGAGGTAGAGGGCATG
>JBDNDH010000103.1:0-5511 GCA_046719235.1 Thermodesulfovibrionales bacterium | reverse complement strand
GCTAAATCTGAAAAGGGTCCTGATTACCAGGGGGGCAGAACTGATAGGGCATATAAATCATACAAAAAGGCATGAGATTATCTACATAATAAGAGGCAACTTGACCATAGATATAGAAGACAATGCTGAGTTTTTGAAAAGAGGAGATTGTCTTTATCTCCGAGAGTCAGTGCCCAAAAAGATATCTAATAGAGGAGGTGATGAGGCAGAGTTATTGATAGTCTGGTAAAAGGCAAAAAAATTTGCCTTCTTAGTTAATTGCTGCTAAATCAAATTAATTCACACTAAAGGAGGATTAGTAGATGTATCAAGGACAGGCAAATGCAAGTAGTGCAACGGGGACAAAAAACAGGGTGCCCGACCCAGCACCTCAATCAGGTATATGCTCAGTGTGTTTAGACGGATGTCCAGCACTCTGTGAGGTTGGAAAGTCATCATTCAGGGGGAGAGAGATTATATATCCTATGCCTTTTGGCAAGATAACGGCAGGGGCAACAAAAAAGTATCCAGTTGATTATTCACACCTCAATATACAGGGGACATGTGTTGGGGCATATGGTGTTGAACCAGACCCAGATAAGGCAATATTTCCAGCTGTCAGCACAGAAACAGAACTTGGCAAGACACACAAGGTAAAACTCCGTTTGCCAATCTTTACAGGAGCGCTTGGATCTACTGACATCGCTAAGGATAACTGGGAAGGACTCGCTTCTGGTGCGGCTGTGTGTGGAATTATGGTAGTGATTGGTGAAAATGTGGTTGGTATGGACCCAAAGGCAGAGCTAAAAGATGGCAAGGTAGTCAAATCACCTGAGTTAGAGCGTCGTGTAAGGATTTTCAAAGATTGGTATGATGGCTATGGTGCGATTATACTTCAACAGAATGTTGAGGACTCAAGGCTTGCCTCTGCAGAGTATGCAGTAGAGAGTCTTGGCGTTGAGTGCATTGAACTTAAGTGGGGGCAAGGTGCAAAGGACATTGGTGGAGAGGTCAAACTCAAGACACTCGACAGGGCAATGGAACTAAAAAATAGAGGCTATATCGTCCTGCCAAATCCAGAGGATACGGTTGTACAAAAGTCTTATAAGGCAGGAGAGTTTAAAGAGTTTGAGAGACATTCAAGACTCGGTATGGTTGACTATGATGATTTCATGAAGACTGTTCAACATTATAGGAATGTGGGAGCAAAATTTGTATCCCTCAAGACAGGCGCTTACAGGGTGTCAGATCTTGCGAGGGCAATGCGATTTGCATCCGATGCCGAGATTGATCTTTTGACTATTGATGGTGCAGGTGGTGGCACAGGAATGAGCCCTTGGAGAATGATGAACGAATGGGGAATTCCTACCATTTATCTTCAGTCGTTGGCATATAACTATGCCTCTAAATTGAGGGCAAAAGGCAAGTATGTGCCAGACCTTGCGATAGCAGGAGGTTTCTCACTCGAGGATCATATATTCAAGGCGCTCGCACTTGGTGCTCCATTCTTTAAGGCTGTGTGTATGGGTAGGGCTCTCATGATCCCAGCATTTGTGGGCAAAAATATCGGTAAATGGATTGAAGAAGAAAAGCTCCCACAGGAGATAAAAAAGTATGGAGAGACCGCGGAAAAGATATTTATCACATTTGAGGTCTTAAAGGCTAAATATGGTAAGGATTTCAAAAAACTCTCACTCGGGGCAGTAGCCATGTTTACCTTTGCAGACAGATTGAAACTGGGTTTACAGCAATTAATGGCAGGTGCAAGAAAGTTTGACCTAAACCATATAGATAGAAATGACCTCGTATCTCTCACGCGTGAATGTGCAGAGGTGACAGGCATACCTTATGTAATGGAATCAGACGCTGAAGAGGCAGAGAGGATACTATTTGGGTAGCCAAATCAACGCCAAGGGGGCTCCCCCTTGGCGTTTAGAGTTGTTTGCTAATTCAACTTCTTGAATTTGATTTCAATCCCTTTATAATTTGACCACTTTGTTACCATAAGGTCTTGACCCAAAAAATTGCAATTGATAGATAATATATCGGACATAGATGCCTTCAAAGCCTTTGAACTGTGGCAAGGTTTATCTAAATTGTAGAGCCACTAATTCACAATAATGCGATCAGATAAAAAATGCAGTTAGAAATCGGGGTGCTACATGTGTAAAGGTGTTGCAAAAAAGCCTTTTCAGGCATCTATGTCCGATAAGAGACAAGTTTGGTTGCATTTTGGGGGTTAATACAGTTTTTGTGAAAGTTCTAATATTCCCTAATGATTGAGGTGATTTTCCTAATTTTTTTACGAATTAATCCTATCACATAGTAATGTAAATATGATTTCTTTTTATCTTGAATTTTTGTTTTGTCTTGTTCTATCATTTGCTAAAAATTTTAGGGGGTATTTCAATATGCCAGGAGCCGTGATTTTGTTGGCTAACGGGTTTGAAGAGGTTGAGGCAATGGCTGTGATTGATGTCCTGAGAAGGGCTGAGATCAAAATAGTTGTTGCTGGTTTAAGTGCAGAATACGTAGAGAGTGCAAGGGGTGTAAGGGTTATTCCTGATACTACCATTGAAACTATCAAGGCAGATGACTATGATATCCTTATACTTCCAGGTGGTATCCCCGGCACTGATAACCTAAATGCGGATGAAAGGGTCAAAACACTCGTGCTTGATTTTTCAAAAAAGGGTAAACTCACAGGCGCAATCTGTGCAGCCCCTTCTATACTTGCTGGATTAGGTCTTCTTGATGGAAAGACTGTAACCTCTTATCCCACATACAGGGAAAAACTTGGCAATGTAGATTACAGAGAGGATAAGGTTGTGGAGGACGGAAATATCCTTACAAGTAGGGGTCCTGCTACTGCCCTTTGTTTTGCACTGGCGATTGTAAAGAGACTTGCTGGTAGGTCAAAGGCTGATGAGTTAAAACAGAAGATGTTGATAGATTATTGCGATTAGATTGAATAGGTAATGGATTTTTTGAATGTTTTATTCCCAGTTTCTGGCGTTTATACTAATGTATTAATACCACCACTTGTTGCAATGGTCATATCATTTTTTACCTCAATGGGAGGTGTTTCTGGGGCGTTTTTATTATTGCCATTTCAGATTAGCGTTTTGAATTACACAGCCCCTTCAGTAAGCGGTACAAATCACATTTTTAACATCGTTGCAATACCAAGCGGTGTCTATCGTTATATCAAGGAAGGCAGGATGGCTTGGCCGTTGACATGGGTCATTATCATTGGGACAATGCCAGGTGTGTTTCTTGGATATTATTTTAGGGTATATTATCTCCCAGACCCAAAGACCTTCAAGATATTTGTGGGTCTTGTGCTTCTATATATTGGCATAAGACTCCTGATGGATGTCTTAGGTATAACTAAACAACCCGAAGGCATGAAGGCACTTGAAAAGAAATTTAAGGAAAGGTCTGAAGAGATAAAAAGAGAGCGTCAGGCACAGATGGCTGCAGGCATACCCCCTGATGCAGTGATAAAGACCATTGAGATAAGTCCTAAAAAGGTAGTTTATGAGTTTTGGGGCGAGAGATTTTCATTTAATATCATGAGTGTAAGTATTGTCACCTTCATTGTTGGTATTATAGGTGGTGCTTATGGTATAGGAGGCGGTTCAATAATCGTCCCATTTTTAGTTTCCTTTTGCAGACTCCCAGTATATACCATTGCTGGGGCAGCGCTTATGGGGACATTTATAACGTCAGTAGCAGGAGGGGTATTTTTTACCTTTGCACCACCTGTAGGGGGTGTATCAGCCATGCCCGATTGGCCTTTGGGTATTTTGTTTGGTATCGGTGGATTATGTGGGATGTATCTTGGTGCAAGGGCACAAAAGTTTGTCCCTCAAAGGTATATAAAGGCTATGTTGACAGTGATTATCTTGGCTCTTGCTGTAAAGTATGTATTTTTATAGATTTACGGTAATTTCTAAGGGTATTTTAGATTAGAAAATCTTCTGTTATCTCCATTTTATCCCATATCTTCTAACATGTTGTTTCTTTTGGTTTTATTGTAACCTTGTTGAATAAAATCATCCCTGTTCGTTAGCATAGATGGCAATGTTTGGAATCATAAACAAGATCTTTGGCACCAAAAACGATCGTGAGATAAAAAGGCTCATCAAAAAGATGGAGGAGGTAAATTCCCTCGAACAACTCATTTCACCCCTAACAGATGAAGCCCTAAGGACAAAAACCGCTGAATTCAGGGAAAGATTGGCATCAGGCAGTATTCTTGATGACATACTTCCAGAGGCATTTGCTGTTGTCAGAGAGACATCAAAAAGGATCTTAAACATGCGGCATTTTGATGTCCAGATAATTGGTGGTATAGTCTTGCATGAGGGCAAGATCGCGGAGATGAAGACAGGTGAGGGCAAGACACTTGTGGCAACCTTACCAGTATATCTAAATGCGCTTGAGGGTAAAGGTGTTCATGTGGTAACCGTCAATGACTATCTTGCAAAGAGGGATGCCCAGTGGATGGGTCCTATCTATCATTTCTTAGGGTTGACTGTAGGTGTAATCCAGCATGACAATTCTTTTATATACGATCCAAACTATGTTTCAAGGGATAAAAGGTACAACTATCTTAAGCCATGTTCAAAGCGTGAGGCCTATCATGCGGATATTACGTATGGGACAAATAACGAGTTTGGGTTTGATTATCTCAGGGATAATATGAAATATGACTTTTCTGAATTTGCCCAAAGGGAGCTTAATTATGCGATTGTTGATGAGGTAGATAGTATTCTTATAGATGAGGCAAGGACACCCCTTATAATATCAGGTCCTTCAGAGGATTCAACAGATAAATACTACAAGATAAACAAGATTATCCCATATTTAAAGAAAGACATTGACTTCAAGATTGATGAGAAGTTGAAAAATGCAGTGCTCACAGAGGCTGGAAGTGCAAAGGCTGAAAGGCTCTTGAATGTTGGTAATCTCTATGAGCCATCCAATATTGAGATAGTCCATCATATCCTTCAGGCCTTAAGGGCACATTACTTATTCAAGAAGGATGTTGATTACATGGTCAAGGATGGAGAGGTGATAATAGTTGATGAATTTACAGGAAGGCTTATGCCCGGTAGGAGATGGAGTGATGGGCTTCATCAGGCGATTGAGGCAAAGGAAAACGTCAAGATAGAGAGCGAAAACCAAACCCTTGCCACTATAACATTCCAGAACTACTTTAGGATGTATAAAAAACTTGCTGGTATGACTGGCACTGCAGATACTGAGGCACAGGAGTTTGCCCAGATCTATAATCTTGATGTCGTTGTAATACCTACAAATAAGCCTATGATTCGTGTAGATCATCCAGATATGGTCTATAAGACCGAAAATGCCAAATTCAACGCAATTATATCCGAGATCGAGGAGCATCATAAAAAGGGGCAACCTGTTCTTGTTGGTACAATATCAATCGAAAAGTCTGAGCATCTTAGCCATCTTCTAAAAAAGAAAGGGGTCAAACATTCGGTTTTAAATGCGAAGTAT
>JBDNDH010000102.1:0-5569 GCA_046719235.1 Thermodesulfovibrionales bacterium | reverse complement strand
GACCTTTCCATATAGATACTCATTATAACCTAAACCAATCTATGTAGGAAAAATATTTGAGGCAATCTCAAGGTACTTGGTTCATATATCTGATGATTATGTGAATGGTCGTTTGTGCATTTTTTTATGTTCAAAGATTGTTTTTTAAAACTCTTTGGTTTTATCCTTAGATTTGAGACATTATGGAATAAAGAGACATAGATGTGCTACTATTTATAGTTTGTGTAGTCAGGGGCTGGCCCTGCGCAACAGAGCGGTGTGAACCCCGTCAGGTCCGGAAGGAAGCAGCGGTAAGCATTTTCTCTGTGTGCCGCAGCAAGCCGGTCCTATGAGCCAGTCGCTGACTACACAAAAGATTGCATATCACCATGTCATATCTCGTATTGGCAAGAAAATGGAGACCTCAAAGGCTAAGTCAGCTTGTAGGGCAGGAGCCTATATCCAGTATTTTGTATAAAGCCATAGAGACTAACAAGGTTGCCCATGCCTATATATTCTCTGGTCCGAGGGGTGTTGGAAAGACATCAACAGCAAGGATACTTGCAAAGACCCTAAACTGCCAGAATCCTCAGGGCACAGACCCTTGTGAATCGTGCCAGTCTTGCCTATCCATAAAAGACGGCTCATCTTTGGATGTGATAGAGATAGACGGTGCCTCAAATAATAGTGTGGATGACATCAGGGAATTACGAGAGTCTGTGAGATATGCCCCATCTTCTTCAAAATACAAGATTTACATCGTAGATGAGGCACATATGTTGTCAGTATCAGCATTTAACGCCTTCCTAAAAACAATTGAAGAACCACCTCCTCATGTAATCTTTGTACTTGCAACATCAGAACCTCGCAAGATACCTATAACAGTTATGTCAAGGTGTCAGCACCTTCCCTTTAAGCGGATACCTACATCAAAGATAAAATCAAGGCTAAAAGAGATCTGTATTGCAGAATCTTTTTCAGCAGAAGATAAGGCGTTGGATATGATATCAAAGATGGCTGAAGGCAGTATGAGAGATGCCTTGACTATACTTGATCAGATATTTTCCTTTGCTGATGACCTCAAGGCGTCTATTCTCAAAGACCTTTTTGGGCTGACTGATGTAGAGATTTTGCAACAACTCACCTTTTCTGTCTTGCAAGGCAAGCCCAAAGAGATTATTGGCATTATCAATAATCTTGTGGAATCAGGCACTGATCTTAAAGGCTTTACAAAGGATCTTATATTTTTTGTGAGGAATGTATTATTGAAACTCTCACTTGGTGAAGATGCCACAGATGAAATCTTGGAACTTACAGAAGAGGAGGCATCAGCAGTAGAGACAGTTGCAGAGATTACCTCTTTGCCTCAGATAGCCTTGATAATGAACGAACTTATAAAATCCGAATATTCTATAAGACAGGCGCAGTATCCAAGGGTAATCTTAGAAATGACGCTCATAAAACTCTCTCTCATGAGTCACTATAAGAGCATAGACTCAATACTTCGTTCACTTTCAGACAGGACAAAAGACATAGGCTTAGATAAGGAGGACAAGATAGATAAGCCCAAAGAACCTTCCCCCAAAACCCCTATCGTTACCCTTGATTCGTATGCCAAGAAAGACAAGGGATCCCATGAGCCTAACCTTCAAAAAGATAAGATTGATATCAAAAAGGTTTGGGAGGGACTGTTACACGAGATCCAAAAACAGGATAGTTTCCTAAAGACAAGGCTTGATGAAGCGGATGTAGAATTCCCTGACGATAATACAATTGTTCTAATCTTCAGGGGTGGCAAGGCTGTGCATGGAGAGTCTGTAAAGGAGTCCTTATCTTTTATTAAAAGGGTTATGAATGATCTGTATAATCGTGAATACCCCATTGATGTCAGGATAGAAAAGGACATAAAACCCAAAAAAAACCTGAGACAAGAGGCTCTAAATAATCCTTTTGTAATGGATGTGCTCAAACTTTACGATGGCATAATCATTGATGTAAAAGAAAACAAATCAGGAGGTAAAGACGATGTCTAAAAAGATGATCGGAGATATCATGAGGGAGGCCCAAAAACTTCAGGCAGAGATGCAGAGGATACAGGAAGAGGTCAAGGCTAAGACCGTTGAGGCAACCTCAGGCGGAGGTATGGTAACGGTGGTTGTAAATGGTGGGGGGGAGTTGGTGTCCATAAAGATAGAAAGGGATGTTATAAATCCTGATGATGTGGAGATGTTGCAAGATCTTATCTTGGCAGCAGTCAACGAGGGGATAAGAAAGGCTCAGGAGATGATGAATGAAAGTATGTCAAAGTTTACGATGGGGATGCAGATACCTGGTATAGGTGGTCTCGGAAATATCTTGAGGTAGTGATGTCTGAAAACATCATCGAGGACTTGATCTCTAACCTTACGAAACTGCCTGGTATAGGCAGGAAAACTGCCCAGAGACTCGCATTTTTTATACTGTCGATGCCCAAGGATGATGCCCTGGCAATATCTGATTCTATAAAGGCTGTAAAGGAAAAGGCTAAATTTTGTTCCCAATGTTTTAATATATCAAACACAGACCCCTGTAGCATCTGTTCTGATAACTCCAGAGAAAGAAACAAGATTTGTGTGGTAGAGGAGACAAGCAATATAGTCATGATAGAAAAGACTGGAGTATTTAAGGGACTGTATCATGTATTGATGGGGGCCTTATCACCTGTTGATGATATAGGTCCAGAAAAACTAAAGATTAAGGAGCTTGCAGAAAGGGTTGCACGAGACAACATACAAGAGGTTGTCATCGCTACCAATCCCAATACAAAAGGCGAATTGACAGCCAAGTATATAGGTGACATGTTGAGACCTTTTAATATCAAGATAACAAGGATTGCCTATGGCTTGCCCATAGGTAGCGATATTGAGTTTGCAGATGAGGTTACGCTTGCAAAGTCCCTTGAAGGAAGACGAGAGATATAGGCATCCTTAAAATAATGTCTTGATTTAAATAGTCAATTATTTCATAATCATATTAACGAGAGAGAAAATGGGACTTTTTGATTATTTTTCAAAAAAAGATTCTCACCAAACTAAAAGGGTAAGGCAACCTGATGGTGTAGTCTGCGATCCCCAATCTAACTCAAAGATATGTCTTATTTTAAATAAGAGAAGGGATATTCGTTATCTGATTAATCCAATTAATACCCCTGTTGGTGATATCTTTGAGATGAGTAAACATGGTATCAGGGTAAGAAAGAAGAGAGGGATACAGATTGATTATTCCGAATTGATCATATCTATAGACCCATCAGCAAAACCAGTTAAGGCAGAGATTATCTGGCAAAACAATGAACTTTTGGGAATCAGATTGCTTGAAAACTTTGATAGCGGGCTTTTTATCAAGAAAAACTATCTTGCCCTCATAGAGGGTGAGTTTCCCCCTGATACGACTATCAATTTCATAGACATCACAAGGTATAAACAGTATGACTTTTTGACACCCCTTACAAGTCTGATGGCAGAACTTGAACATGAAGATACAAACATGCAGAGGTTAAAGATATACGTGGAAAACCTTCATGAGGTAAGACAAAAGGTCATCAGCGATGAGATATTATCTGAAGAAAAGGCAAAAAAGATGGGTGCTGAAGGGCAATCACCTGCGTCGAAGATGAGTAAAGACATCCCAGACCTAAAAGAGACCCTCCTGGAACGCGCCATGTCTGGTATGCCATACGATATAAATACAGCAGATATAAATCTCGCTATTGCAAGGTTAGGCGTTGATAATGTAAAGAGGATATCAAGCGATTTTGTAAAAAAGAATATATCAAAATTTGAGGTAAGTATTGCAAGTTTTAGAAGTTATCAGATGTTTAATATCCTAAAGACAGTAATCTTTAAAAAACTTGCACCTTACTTTGGGTATAAAAATGAGGAAGGAGAGGGGAGTTCCTTACTTTCACTTGAGACAACTGCTATAAAGATTCTAACCCAAAAGAGAGAAAAGGAATTAGGTAATTACTACACATCACCATTAAGGTTATATTCTGATATATCAAGGATATATGAAAACCTGCTTTTTGGGCAGGATTTTTTACAGGTGACAAAGACCTATTTCGAGAAGGTTGTGGGTATATTTCAGAGGATCTTAGATGGCTATTTGATATCACACCAGACCTTGAATCCCCAATACAGGCTGCCAAGGGCACAGAAGATAACCCTCAATAAAAACAATCTTTCCTTTGGCTTTGTTGCTTATCTCACTATGCTCGGCACTATCTTTATTATGGATAACGACAGGGACAGCGGCGTGGTCTTTATAAAAAAGTTGCTTAGAACAGGTATTGAGGAACAAAAGGTTATGGATTTTTTAAATGAGCTAATATCAGATGCCAATGCCGTGGCTTCAGAGATGGGGATACGATCAAGTATCAGATTGCCTGCATATCCTATGTCATCATTTAAGTTAGATAGTTTTGTCCCTCAAGATAGATACTTTGATTACCTTTTAAGGAATATCAGGGACTTTGTAGCAAAAAATGCTATGAGGATGGTATTAAGATACGACGACGATATCTATTGTCACTATGTCTTGAGTAAGTTTCTCAATATACCTGACTTTGGCTTTGACAATAAGATATTTACAGTCATACCATGTGAAAATCTGTCAGAAAAGGAGATCTTGCTTGAGGATATAGAAAAATTTGACATCGTAATATTCAAAAATATTGACAGACTCCCATATTTACATCAAAGATCGTTCATGAGACTTTGGTCCAACTTTGAAGGTAAGATAATAGCAACTATGGGAAATGATAGGTTTATGGATTTCGATATGCAGGACATGTATAAACTCATAAACCCAACAATAGTTGATTTCCCATCTTCTATTATGAGTGTAAATGTGCAGAAAAAGATGATTGTCCAAACATTGTTGAGGCTCAAGCCCTTCATACACAAGCCTGATTTTGACCCATCCCCATATCTCAAGGATTATTTCTCATCGGCATATATTCTTAAAAACGAGCTATATAATCACCCACCATTTATGTACATTTAGATGCATATTGGCTTGAGATTATCAATCACTATAATTTTTTTATTTATTACTATCAGCCCATCATTTTGTGATGCTAAACAGGCAGACTTGATTGTGGTTCTTAAGTCTTATAGGCTCATGTTTTTGATGAATAACGGAGATATAATCAAGACATACAGGATATCCTTAGGTAAAAACCCCACTGGACATAAGACAAAAGAGGGAGACAAAAAGACACCCGAAGGCTTATATTTCATTGAGTCAAGGAAACCCGATAGCAAGTATTATAAGGCGTTAAAGATATCGTATCCAAATGATGAAGACAGGCGGAGGGCTCAAGCGATGGGATTCTCACCAGGGGGTATGATTATGATACACGGCTTACCAAAAGACCTTGAGTCAGTTGGTAAGATGCATAGAAGGCTTGATTGGACAGATGGTTGTATCGGCGTTACTAACGAGGAGATTGATGAGATATGGGACTTAGTACCTGATGGGATACCGATTTATATAAAACCTTAAGTATGGGTTGGACATTAAATCAAAACCACCCTATGGTCTTTCATAA
>JBDNDH010000101.1:0-5570 GCA_046719235.1 Thermodesulfovibrionales bacterium | reverse complement strand
AGCCTACCCTGAAGGGCGAGCTTTGCAGATATAGGTATTATTCGAACATCTGTCCCTATTAGATCTTTTAATGCATCTCTTGTAAAATCCATCGCTTCTTTAATTTCTGACTCAGTTAGGTAGTCTGCCTTATTGAGAAGGAAAAATACCTTTTGGGAATACTCCCTCACATCTTTAAGGAAGTCAATCTCCGCTTTACTCATAGGTTGGTCAACAGACAATACAAATACAGCAGCATCGCATTTAGGTATATATTCATAGGCTACATCGGTATTATGCTGATATATTGAGCCTACACCCGGTGTATCAATCAGTCTAACACCATCTTTTAGATAATCAGAAGGATATGTGACAACAACCTCTCTAACATCCTTGATGTTCTTTGGGTTGCCCTTTTCTGTAATGTATTGGTATAGTTCTTCAGATTTTATCTCCTTTATGTCATTGTTGTTGAAAAAAACCTTCACCACCACATCTTCTCCATACTTGATAACGGTAACTATAGACGTGAGGGGGATAACCGCCATTGGAAGGATATCTGCACCAAGGAGTGCGTTTATAAGGCTTGTCTTTCCACGCTTAAACTGACCGAGGACAACAAGGTTAAAGGTGTTGTCCATCAGCTTTTGCTTCAGTTCTTGACTGAGATCCTTACTCACATAGTCAAGTGATAGGATGTCATCGATGCATTTTAATATTTGATTGCGTTTATCTGCGAAAACCATATCTCACTAAGTTACTTCACTATTGTAACAGTGCATGATGCATATGTCGCTACCCTTCTTGAGACCGATCCCATTAACCAAGTTTCAATCCTTGATTTCCCTTTCTGACCCATGACTATTATATCGCAGCTGTTTTCAGACGCATAACGGATTATCTGGTCTGCTGGATGCCCTACTGCAACTATTGTTTTAATCTCTATATTCTTTTCTTTTGCCTTTTGTCTTAGATCAACAAACATCTTTTCGTAGACTTGGGTTGCACTATCAATAATCGCATCCATCTCTACGATATCAGCTGGTTCAGGTGGTTGGGCAACGGACAGCACTATAATATCAGGAGATATGCCAGAGCATACCTTTGTTAACTCAAGTGCAAATTCAAATGCCTTATATGCCTTTGTCGATCCATCAAACGCTACAAGTATCTTTTTAATCATTTTTTACCTCCTTTTCTTTAAGATTAGGCAATAAATAGTAAGGAATAAAAAAGGCATTAGCTATAATAGTAGGAATAACCGCGCTTGATATAACAGCCACCACAAGCAGGGAGTACTGCTCTTGACTGATTATACCTTTTGAATAACCAAAAAGTGCAGATATAGTGCCAAATGTTAAACCAGTGGACATCAAAAGTGTAGTATAAATGCCTTCTTTTTGGGCATATTTGTATATCTTGGTAACAGGATACACGCCGATCACCTTCGTAATCATTTTAGACATAAACAAGACAAACAAGGCAAAAGGTGCAGACAATATCGCTGGTATAGAGACGTATGAACCAGCCCTGATGAAATAAAAAGGCGTGAGAAGCCCAAAGGTCAATGTCCTCAGTCGTCTGATGAGGGTATGGTCTTTACCAACACTACCTGCCAATACCATGCCAAAGATATATGCAGGTAGGACTGCCTCACTTTCTGCCCATACTGCCAAAGCACCCAAGCCAAAAAGCACAAAAAGTAAAGCCTTAGCCTCAACCTCTGATGGTTTTGAACCATATCTTAAGAAGAAGGCAGGTATCACCCTTGGTAACAGCAAGAATGATGCTATGCTTACCCCTACAAAAATTAGCGTCTTTATTGTGAATGGCGAAAATATCAATCCAAGTGCGATAACAGTTCCCAGATCTGTAATAAAACACGCTGCAAGGACAGTCTTACCGAATTCTGTTTTATTCAGACCCAGCTCTAACATTACTGCATATACCACCGCTACAGATGTAGTAGATAATGCAACCCCTGAAAGCCAACTTGCATTTGTTGACCAATTTAAAAAATAGTAAGTGCAAAATGCACAACCTAAGAAAGGTGCCAAAAAGGATATAAAACCGATAGCTACTGCCTCTTTCCATCTTGCCTTAAATACCACAGGGTCTATCTCTGCCCCTGCAAGAAAAGTTAGTATAATCGCACCTGCGCCAGAGAGAAATTTTATCCATGGTGCGTCTGCGGAGATAGTTGTACCTAACAGGGTTAATGCTATAAAGGATGCAATGGTACCCACCATTATCTCGGATAGGGCATTTGCAATACGGAACCATTGTGATATTAGTGCCGATAGCAATGCTAAACCAAGCCACAGAGTGGCTATAGCCCAAACATCATACATTAAAATAACCTCCTTGAAAAATAAAAAAAACTCCTATCCTCTAAAGGATAGGAGTTATCAGCTTTTTAAAAAAGCAATTTAGGCGAACTCCATCGCCTCTATAAAGTGGCGGTGGGAAAAAAGTTCCCAACCGCCGAATAAATACTTTAGATCTTAAAAGGATTAGCGTAAAGTACGATCAAGACAACAACAAGGGCATAAATTGCCAATGACTCAATCATAGCGATACCGATGATAAGTGTGGTCATAATCTTTCCAGATACACCAGGGTTTCTTGCTGTGCCCTCTGTTGCACCCCTAAGACCGTGACCCATACCAATACCGGTACCCAATGCAGCAAGACCAATTGCCAAACCACAACCTAAAACAGCCATGCCATAATAAGAGAGTTTCGGATCACCAGCAGGTTTAGCAGCATCTTCAGCGAAGACTGATGGGGCAATCATCATTACTGCTACTAATACAAGGATTGATACAGTTAAGAGTCTCTTCACAATTCATTCCTCCTTTCTCTTAAGATTAATGCGCCTCTTCAACGGCGCCAGCCAAATATAGACATGTCAGCAGCATAAAGACATATGCCTGAATAACGCTAATCAGTGTTCCCAAACAGAGTATAGCAGTTGGGACTATCCAAGGTGTTAATATGGCTAATATCACAAGCAGATAGTGTTTTGCCATCATGTTACCGAAAAGTCGGACAGACAAAGTTACAGGTCTTACCAGATGTCCTATCAACTCAAGGAAAAACATAAATATCATCAGTGGTAGGGCGGCGAGTGATCTTATAGGCCCGAGGAAGTGCAGAATGTATTTTGGCCCATGCACCTTTATACCATAATAATGGGTAGCAAGGAATACAGGCACTGCCATGGATGCTGTCATGTTGATATTGCTTGTGGGTGATTCAAAACCGGGGATAAGACCCATAAAATTACAAAGACCAATATATAAACCCAATGTGCCTATCAATGGGTAAAACTTCTCTCCCCAGTGATGGCCTATGACATTGTTAGATAGGTTTAAAAAGAAATCAGCAAATACCTCCATCACATTCTGGAGTCCAGATGGCAAAACAGCAATCTGACCCCTAAGATAAAGTGCCAAGCCAATCAAGATACCCATTGCGAGCCATGAATAAGAGACATAATACGGGATACTCGGAAATGCCATGTGCAAAAATGATGGTGCTTCCACTTAAAATACCTCCATTCATAATAGTATAAAATTTTAGGTGATGTATCATAATTCTCAAGGAATTTAATTGTCAAGGATGCAATGATTATGTTTTTTTATCGTGTTATAAAGTCTTATAATCAGTTTTAGAATGTGTCAATAACATTGCACCTTTTTTAACATTCAAGAGCCTTGATAGTATGTCGCATTTGGACTGAAACAGGAAGAATGTCTTGCCCTCTTCATCACAATCGTGTAAGGTCTCAAAATTCCCCTGTCCTTTGCTTATTATCATATCAGTTGTCTCAAAGACTTCTTGGAATTCATTTGAGGTCATCTCAAGTATCGTACCTACACAATCAGAACCATTATCTATTATTTTGCACATCTTGTCTAATCCGATAGACCGGGCATCTTCAAAGGTGGCGTCGTTTAATACTTCAGAGCCTTTTACTGCCACTGTAACATCCTTACCAAGTTGAATGAGATATTCGATTAGTAATTTGTCAAATACTATCTCTCCAGCGTTGTCTGTAAGGTATAAAATCTTTTCGCTATTTTGGATGGATCTTTTAAAATCATCAAATCTATCTATTGTTAATGGCTCGTTGAGTGCCTTAGACACAGTAGAATGAATATCTACTGATGTAAAAATCCCAAAATCTATTATATTGCCAGCGATTGCAAGCCTTGTAAGGGTGTTTAACCTGTCATTAGCCTCAGATATTATCCCCTTGTAGTCTTCAATAACATTTGAGGCTATCATATTGAACCTCTTCTTGATTTCATAGAACGGGTCTACTCCCAGTATTGCCCTTATTTTTCTGTGTAAAAAGGTGGTTGTGTAGGCTGGAGACCTTGAATGGTCTAAATCCTTGTAGATATCTGTCAGTTGGGCAACTATCTCAAACTGCCTTGTTTCATCAACACCTGCATGTTTTAGGGAAATGAGAATCTGTTTAACAAAACATGGTAGGCAGTCTAATTGGAGCCTCATCTTTTTTTCAATGCCCTGTTTGCGATATCTTTTCTGTAATGCATCTTATCGAAGTGTATGTAACCGATAGCCTCGTATGCCCTTTGTTGTGCAGACCTTATGCTATCGCCAATTGCTGTAACACCGAGCACCCTTCCACCGCTTGTTATAATCTTGTCATCTTTAAGATCTGTTCCAGCATGAAAGACTACCACATCGTTTAATCCTCTCACTTTATCAAGCCCTTTTATCTCTAAACCCTTTTCGTATTTGTCTGGATATCCACCAGAGGCTAACACCACACATACCGAAGATTTATCTGACCATCTGACCTCACAGTTTTGAAGATTGCCATTGGCAATACCAAGAGATACATCCAAAAGATCACTATCAAGCCTCATGAGGACTGGTTGTGTCTCTGGGTCACCCATCCTACAGTTATACTCAAGGACAAAGGGCTTGCCATCACATATCATCAGTCCGGCATATAGGATACCTTTATATGTGATACCCTCAGCCCTCAAGCCTTTTATGGTGGGATGTATTATATCCTTCATTACTCTATCTTGAAGATGGTCCGTAACCACTGGTGCAGGGCTATAAGCACCCATACCACCGGTATTTGGTCCTTCATCATTATCAAAGACCCTTTTATGGTCCTGTGAACTTACCATAGGAATTATAGTCTCGCCATCAGTAAATACCATGAATGATGCCTCTTCTCCCATAAGACATTGTTCAATAATAACAGTCTTGCCCGCATCACCAAAGATCCTGTCTTTTAGTATCAATCTTAGGGCGTTTAATGCCTCCTCTATATCCTTGGCAATAAAGACACCCTTACCTGCCGCAAGACCGTCTGCCTTTATAACAATAGGTAGAGGTTTCATCCTAAGGTATTCCTCTGCCATACTGAAAGATGTAAAGACCTTGTAGTCTGCGGTTGGTATCTTGTGTCTCTTCATAAATTCCTTTGCGAAGACCTTACTTGACTCTAATCGGGCCGCATCCTGGCAAGGACCAACAATCTTAAGTCCTTCCTTGACGAAGGCATCCACAATACCCTCAGACAAAGGCAGTTCTGGTCC
>JBDNDH010000100.1:0-5580 GCA_046719235.1 Thermodesulfovibrionales bacterium | reverse complement strand
TGGAGAACTTCAGTGAAGAGAAGTTCACTGAGTTGATGGCGGTCGATCGCGATCAATGGTCACAGGAAATCTTGCTGCACGAGATCGTCATCTTGTTGATACCTATAAGTATCACATATGTTAGTCATACTCAAGAGATAGAACTCTTTGTTATGCAAGAAGATACTCCAGTGGTGAAGAAAAAAGAGGAGAAGAAAAAGATAATAAAGGAAACAAAAAACGTTCAACAGGAAATCACTACACCTCAAACCCCTGAAATTCAACCTGTAGTTATAACCCAAAAAGATGATACCCCTTTAACAGTTGCAGAAAAATTAGTAGAGGTTGTTAATCAACCTCAAAGCGTAAACCCTCCAAAGGCTCAAAAAGATATAGAAGATTATGAGTTTGGCTCAACTACAGGACCTCGTTTTATAAATAGGGTGATGCCTACATACCCTCTGGTTGCAAGGAGATTAGGGAAGGAGGGTAGGGTGGTATTGAGATTGACCATAGATGATTCTGGGAAACTGGTTAATGTTGATGTGATTGAAAGTGCTGGATATGGCTTTACTGAATCTGCCATAGAGGCGGTAAGGCAGTCTACTTTTGCCCCTGCAAACAAGGATGGTAAACCAGTTATCTCAAGGGCATTATTGCCTATTTCATTTAGATTAAAAAAAGATTAAAAAAATTTTTAATAGGAGGGGATTAAGTGATTGATATATTTATCAAAGGTGGTTTGCTGATGTATCCTATACTTGTATGTTCTATCGTTGGGATGGCTGTTGTTATTAACAAGGCTATACAATTTCGTTATCTCTTAAACCAATTTGATAACTCATTCAATAATCTACTTAAATCTCCACCAAAGGTTATGATTCCAATAGTTGAGGCGATAAATAATGGCGCCACTGAGAAAGAGTTGTCTATAATTGGGACGAGACAGTTGAGGTCAATAGAGGGAGGTCTTAGCTGGCTTGGTCTTATATCCACCATTACCCCACTGCTTGGTCTTACAGGAACGGTTACAGGTATGATAAAGGCATTTATGGTTATTGCTCACTCATCAACGGTAAACCCATCGATGCTTGCAAGTGGAATATGGGAGGCACTGATAACAACAGCTGCCGGGCTGTTAGTTGCTATACCTATCCATATTGCCCATCACTATTTGGAAAAACAGGCTGATGAGATAGCATTTATAATGCGTGAGTTTGCAACAAATATTTATATAAGAACCAGAAACTAATATGAACTTTGAAAGACGCAGATACGATCATACTCACATGAATATCGCCCCTCTTGTAGATGTGGTATTTTTGTTATTACTCTTTTTTATGCTTACATCTCATCTGATGCAAGAACCTGCAATTAAGATTAAGCTACCAGAGGCAAAGACATCTGAATCCACAAAAGATACAGTTAAAACGATATTCATTGATAAAGACAACAGGATATACTACCTCAATAATCAGGTTGACATTAAAGGGCTTGGAGAACAGATAAATAGATCGTTGAACAAGGAAAATGAATTTATAAGAATCAAGGCTGATAGACACGCAGATGTGGGGGTGCTCGTTAGTGTTATTGACGAGATAAGGATACTGGGTGTAAAAAACTATAGCATTGTAACCGAGAGACAATTCTAAAGAATATAAAGAACTATGCTTAAATATCTGTTTTATATGCTTTTTTCTTAAACTCAAAAACTACGAAATAGGCAACAGTAGTTGCTTCGTCTGAGGGTAAAGTATTAATCCCCCCTAAATTTCTTATAGAAAGGCCATCTAAGAAACCTCAAGGCTATCCATTATGTCATGGTTATTGTTGCTTTTAAAGATTTTTGGTGGTATAATCACCTAAAAAAATCAATAGGAGGGCTGGATGTATAAGAGGTATGGTTTAATGGTAGGGTTGCTGGTATTTTGTCTGTTGTTGTCTGTCTCGGCAGCTATGGCTGCAGAGGTTATTAAGATTGGTGCCCTTTATCCAATGACTGGGAGGGCAGGTCTTTATGGCAAAGACTCAGAGGCCGCCATCAAGATTGCCCTTGATGAGGTAAATTCAAAAGGGCTTG
Organism: Thermodesulfovibrionales bacterium; assembly: GCA_046719235.1. Lineage (GTDB taxonomy): Bacteria > Nitrospirota > Thermodesulfovibrionia > Thermodesulfovibrionales > Dissulfurispiraceae > DUZI01. Next base: position 3,521 of record JBDNDH010000100.1, on the reverse strand, counting down.
TCAAAGGTAAATACAAACTTGATGTCATCATTACTGATGATCAAAGTAAGCCAGACTACGCTGTTAGTGTTGCCAAAAGATACATCACAAGTGACAAGGTTAAATTTTTATTTGGAGTCATCTCTTCAGCGGTTGGGCTTGCGGTAACAGAGGTCAGTAAGGACTATAAAGTTATATTTATAGGAACTGACCATGCGGCTACAGACCTCACTGCCCACAAATTACAGAGGTATTATTTTAGGGTGAGTAACAACACATACCAATCCATGTTTGCAGGCGCAATGTATCTAAAAGATATGCCAGGCTGGAAGAAGATTGCGTATATTGGACCTGATTATGCCTATGGAAGAGACCAATGGCTTGAGTTGAGATATGGATTAGATAGGTTAGGCGTGAAGTATGAGATAGTAGGTGAGTATTGGCCAAAACTCTACGAACCAGACTATACCTCATATATTACGGCTATACTTCGCTCAAAACCAGACATACTTGTATCTGGTTTCTGGGGTGGAGACACTGTTGCCTTTATAAAGCAGGCAAAGGCTTATGGACTCTTTGAAAAGATGAAATATTTTCATCCTGATGCTGGTGGAAACTACGAATTGTTTGCTGCTATGGGTGATGAACTCCCAGACGGCTTAATACTATCGGCAAGGCATCACAACAATTGGCCTCCTACAAAGGAAAACAAAGCCTTTGTTGATAAGTTTTTTAAGGCTACAGGTAGATATCCATCATATGCTGCACAAGGTGCCTATGCTGGCATTCTCTTTATTGCTCAGGCAATAGAAAAGGTTGGAAATCCAAACGACACTGAGGCATTGGTAAAGGCACTTGAAGGCATGAAACTAAAACTCCCTGAAGACCCCGATGGCTTCACATCGTATATAGATCCTAAGACTCATCAGATTGTTCAGATGCAAGCTATAGGGGTTACAGAAAAGAATGATAAGTTTCCCCCAGCAAAGAAAATGCTTGGAAACTTTAAGGTATATCCAGCAGACAAACTGATGCCTACAGATGATTATGTAGAATTGCTCAAAAAGACAAAAAAATAATCTACAGGCAAGGGATAGTATTTTATCCCTTGCCTATTTCTTAGTATCTGCTAGATAACGGGGGAGAGATGGAGATATACATTTCACAATTCATAGGGGGCCTATCAGTTGCCATGTTGCTTTTTTTGGTGGCAAGTGGGCTATCTTTGATCTTCGGTGTGGCAAATATCTTTAACTTTGCACATGGTTCATTTTACCTATTAGGTTCATACATTGCGTATCAGACTATAGCACTATTTCCAAATTTTTGGATAGGTTTGGTAACTGCCACTATTGGTGCTGGTTTAATAGGAGCGATGCTTGAGTTTATCTTCTTAAAAAGGCTTTATGGCAGGGTAAATGAAGGACCCTTTCAGATACTATTGACATACTCGTTTATACTCATACTTGACGATGCTGTTAAGTTTATATGGGGTCCAGAATACAAAACTATTGTCAAACCAGATATCCTTGAGGGATCGTTCGTGATTGGTTCTATATTCATACCTAAGTATAATGTATTTATCATTTTGCTTGGTATATCTATTGCAATCGTAGCATGGTATATCCTAAACAAGACAAAGGCAGGCATGATCGTAAGGGCAAGTTCGTTTGATAGAACTATGGTGGGGCTATTAGGGATAAATGTATCTATGGTGATGACTACAGTGTTTGGTATAGCAACTGCTTTAGGAGGACTCGCAGGTGCGATGGCTGCACCATTAAGGACTGTTACTCCAGGTGCCGGAATAGAGGTGATAATAGATTCTCTCATAGTGGTAGTTCTTGGTGGTTTAGGTAATTTCTGGGGTGCACTACTTGGTGCCTTAATAATAGGAGAGGTAAATGCCTTTGGCATATTGTGGATACCACAATGGGCATCTCTCTTGAGCTTTGCAATAATGATAGTAGTATTAATCTTTAAGCCACAAGGGCTTTTTACTAAAACAAAATGATAAACAGACTTAATACCCAATATACTGGTTGGATACTGTTTTTTTTAATATTTTCATCTTTGGCATTTATAAATCCTACTGAACACACTATTAATGTTGCAAGTAAGATTCTTGTGATGGGTCTGTTTGCAACCGCATTTAATCTCCTTTTTGGGACAACAGGCTTGCTATCATTTGGTCATGCACTTTTTTTTGGTCTTGGTGCATACATAACCGGCATGTTTGTAAAATCCTATGGTGCCGGTGTTTTTATCCCAATGATGTTTTTAGGGGCTGCCTCTTCTGCAATGCTTTCAGTCATTTTAGGCCTGTTATGCCTTAGACTCACAGGGGTGTATTTTACTATGCTCACCCTTGCCTTTGCCCAACTCGTATGGGGTATTACTATAAAGTGGTATAACTTCACTGGTGGGGATGATGGCATTCAAGGTATTGATAAACCGTTGTTTTTTGATACTTATCTTTCATACTATATCTTTATTCTTGTAGTTGTTTTTATCTCTATGTTTTTGATTTACATAATCCGCTCATCACCATTTGGCATGGTCCTAAGGGGTATAGGTCAAAATTCAAAGAGGATCACATTTCTTGGTATGAATGTATTCAGGCATTCTCTACTTGCATATGTGATATCTGCCTTTTTTTCTGCATTAGCTGGTGGGCTTTTTGCGGGAATCGACGGAAGTATCCATCCAAACCTTTTCTTCTGGACACAGTCTGGTGGAGTAATCTTGATGACTATACTCGGTGGGCTAAATAGTTTTTTTGGTCCCTTGATAGGCGCCACTATCTTTATAATCCTTGAGGATACGGTTATAAGACAGACGGAATACTGGTCCTTTGTAATTGGCATTATAATGCTTTCTGCTGTCATATTTTTGCCCAGAGGCGTTATAAGCCTATTGGACTTTTTTCAAAAATCAAGGAAGGTTTGACAATGGTACTATGTGAGATAAAAGGTTTGGATAAGCATTTTGGTGGGATACATGTAACAAGAGACATGAGCTTTAGGATAATGCAAGGGGAATTATCTGCTATCATCGGTCCAAATGGTGCTGGTAAGACTACCCTTTTTAATCTCATAAGTGGATTTATTAGACCAGACAAGGGGAGTATATTTTTTAAGGGAATAGATATCACAAAAGCATCGCCAGAGGATATAACAAGACTCGGTATGGTAAGGAGCTTTCAGGTATCAAACATCTTTTACGATGAGAAGGTTATTGATAATATTTTTTTGGCATCATTGTCATACCATAAGAGGAATTGGTGTTTTTACAAGACAAGTAACGTTCACAAGGATGCGATGAATGATGCGGAGTCAATTATTAATAGTCTTAATCTCAATGAAAAGGCACATCTATGGGCATATGAACTCTCTCATGGTGACCAAAAGGTGCTCGATATAGCAATAGCACTTGCGATGAACCCATCTCTACTTCTTATGGATGAGCCAACCTCAGGGATGTCTCCTGATGAGCGTATAAGGATGAAGGCACTTCTTAAGAGGCTACACGAGGAATTTAAG
>JBDNDH010000010.1:0-13157 GCA_046719235.1 Thermodesulfovibrionales bacterium | reverse complement strand
ATAGGTTCTGGGAGTTTTTCAGTTTCTGGTTCAGCAGGCATTGTGGGTTCTTCAGATGGGATATCCTCTGGTTTTTCAACAGACATATCCTTCATCTCCTGCCCTGAAACAGCAGATTCTAAGGCATTGTCTAATTCAGCAAGTAGTGATGAGGTATCCTCCTCAACACCGTCTTTAAGTTTTATGTGTGATATTAGGAGTCTTAGGGTGTCAACGCTTTTGAGGATAACATCCATAAGGTCTCTAGTCAGGGCGATCTCTCCATCCCTTAACCGCTTCATGATACTCTCTGCACGATGTGCAACATCTACAACACTCTGAAATCCCAAAAATCCCGCTGCACCCTTTAATGTGTGCATTCCCCTGAATATCTCGTTGAGCAAATCCTTATCATGACCCTTTGTCTCCAACTCTACAAACATCGGGTCTATCCTCTCAAGGGTCTCTTCCGCCTCCGTTACAAATTCGGATATTATCTCATCCATCTCATCTGACATGGCCTATCCCCCCGCTTTTAAGGACTTTCTCTTTTCTGATATCTTTTCTAATTTTTCTTTTAAAACCTCTGCTGTAAATGGCTTGACAATGTAATTATCTACTCCTGCCTTGATGGCTTCAATAACCTTCTCCTTTTCTGCCTCTGCTGTGACCATCAAAAATGGGGTATCCTTGAGAAGAGGGTCCTGTCTAATCTTTCTGATAAGGTCAATGCCCTCCATATTTGGCATGTTCCAATCAGAGACAACTAATCCATAACCCCCTGTTTTCAATTTTGTTAATGCCTGAATACCGTCTTCAGCCTCGTCAATGTTTTCAAAGCCCAACTGCTTCAGGAGGTTTTTTACAATCCTACGCATCGTTGGGAAGTCATCAACGACCAAGACCTTTAATGAAAGATTAAACATCTCTATCACCTCCACTCTTGAAAAACTTTTTGAGTATCTTGAGTATACTTGAGTTTATCTGATCTGCGTTTGCTGGTTTTACAAGGTAATCATCCACTCCTGCATCAAATGCCCTTTTCTTTTCCTCTTCATCTGCCTCAGTTGTCACCATAATTATAGGGATGTGAGATACAGTCTCCTCACTTCTTATATTTTTGACGAGTTCTATACCATCCATATATGGCATATTCATATCTGTGACAACAAGGTTAACATTTTCAGTACCAAGTTTTTCTAATGCCTCAAGCCCGTTTTCTGCGGTCACTACCTCATGCCCTTTTGACTTGAGGTAAAGACTTAGAAGTTTTCTTGTAGTTTTATCATCATCTACAACAAGTATCTTCATAAATTTACCCCTTTACCTTGAATTTTTGATTACGCCTTCTGATACACGATCACCTTGTTTATTACAATGGGTCTAAACGCCCTCGTGATGTTATGCAGACTTTCGGATGTCCCTATAAACAGATACCCCTTTGGACGCAAGGCGTCATAGATAAGAGAAACAGCCTTTTGCTTTGCCTTATCATCAAAGTAGATTAATACATTCCTACAAAAAACCACATCCATCCCTCTAATCGCACGGGTTTCCTTCTCGTCAGTAAGATTTATCTTCATAAACTTGACCATCGATTTTATAGACTGTGAGATTACAAGGCTATTGCCAGTGTTTGTAAAATACTTCTTTAGATAGGGTTCAGGTATATTCCTTGTTGCATAAGAACCGTATGTCCCATTTCTTGCGGATGCAAGCACAGATTCACTTATATCTGATGCGATTATCTCCTTCTTAAAGCCTGCAAGTTCAGGTTTTTCCATCAAGACAATGGCTATTGTGTATGGCTCTTCCCCTGTAGAACTGGCAGCAGACCAAACTTTTATGTCTCTCCTTCCGCTTGCCGTGTTTTCAGCGATGATCTTTGCCATTAATTCGTTGCTAAAGACTGCAAACTGTTGAGGCTCTCTGTAGAAAAAGGTTTCGTTGGTTGTAACCAGATCAAAGAGTTTGACCAACTCAGCCTTATCAACCCCATATTTTAGCAAATAGGCATAATCATCATAGCTTTTTAGTCCTTTTTCCTGTATCCTCCTCCCAAGCCTATTTTCAAGAAAGTATTTTTTATTGTCTGGTACAAAGATTCCACTCTTTTCATAAATGAAGTCTCTAATCTGTTTGAAGGTCTCTAAAGACATTGGGGTAGGTGTTGTCATATCTGGTTTAATACCTCCTCAACCTTTGCCCTTATATCAGGATTGTCGTGTTCTTTATAAGGTAGAAGCGCCTCATATGCCTCTTGTCCCCCTATGTCCCTGAGTATCTCTATACATGCAAGAACAACAGGAGGGAATGGGTCATTGAGCATCTTCGTTATTAGATTTATATCAATCTCTCTACCACAAGACACAATCAATGTCTGCAATGCATAAAATCTCACCCAATCATCCTGATCATCGAGTGCATCGTATATCTCCTGGCAACAACACTCCGATTCCGCTATCCCTATGAGGGCAGACTTGCGAATCTCTGCATCTGAGTCTTTTAGAAACCCAATAAGTATCTCTAATCCCGATTGGGTCTTGGTCTTACCGAGACTCTGAAGTGCAAGCATCCTTATCTGCTTATCACTATCATGGGCTAATTCTTTGAGTGTGTTGATGTCTTTTATATTTTTGGCTATTGCCGATCTTACGTTTCTATTGTAAACCTTGACATCTGCCAAGAAGCTTGCTGGATCAATCTCTGACAAGGCTCTTACTATGCACTCTATTATGTCATAGTACTTTTCAACCTCAAGCATCTCAAGTAACGCTACATAGGCATCTTTTGCCTGCATCTTACCAAGTGCATTGACCGCTGCCTTTCTTACATGAGAGTCGGGGTCTCTTTTGGAAACCAAGAGGAGGGGTTCTATAACCTCTGGTTCGCCTATATGCCCAAGCGCACCAACTGATGCCCTTCTTAAGTCTCTCCTTACATCGTTAAGGTATGAAACTATCTTCGGTATAGCATTTTTGCTTTTTAGATCGCCAAGTATCTCGATTGCTAATGCCTTGCCTCTGAATTTCACATCATCCCTATCAAGAATGTTTAACAACTCATCCTCTGAGTCTATGCTCAACAAGGCATTTATAAACAGTGGTATCCTATCTTCCGATTCGGGTATAGTGGGGTCTAGCTCTCCACACATATCAATCAATATAGGGACAGCCTTTTTACAATTTGCCGATGCAATACCTTTAATCGCTATCTCCTTTTCCTCCCAATCGCCATCTCTTAGGATTGTGATGAGATGATCGCATATATCAGGAAGGTTGGGTGGTAAACCAATGGATATCAAACTCTTGATGATAGATACCTTGGTGTCTTCGTCGGATGTGTTTATCATGGCAATAAGTGGTTCCAATGCCTCATCTGAACCTATCCTACCCAACGTCTCTATTGCAGCAAAGACAACAGCAGGGGATTCCGATTGTAATAACGCACATATATCTTTTACCGCTTCTCGAGCCTGAAGGTCTCCAAGTGCCTCAAGGGCTGAGAAACAGACCCATTCCTCATCTTTTAGTAAATCTATCAGTAACGGTATCCCCTCTCTATAATTTAACTTGCCAAAAACCTTCGCAACTGCGGCACGGACATTCGGATTTGGATCATTGAGCAAGGGGATAACCTTTTCGATGTCAACCCCTTCTTTGATATCACTAAATAGATCAAGGGCAAATTTTCTGATATCGTCGTCCTTGTCCTTTAGTAGGTTGTAAAGCAAAGGGACTACCTTTGCCCCCAAACTCGTAAGTATTATAAGGGCTGTGTTTCTAAGCAGGACATTTTCACGAAGAAGAGGTATCGTCATATAACCCACCTCTTCTGTCCCTATGTTGATCAATGACCTCATTGCGGCATCTTGGACACCTGGGTTGTCATCATTTAATGCCTTTATAAGTGGGTAGATTGCCCTTTCGTCCCCTTCAGATAGGTCCTCTGCGGCCCTTCTTCTAACAGCGGGGTCGGGATCATTCAATTTCTTGATTACATTTCTTATGTTTTTCAAACACACCTCCTTTAGAGGATGATTGGCAAGTCATATTATATACAAAGCGGAGATTTTTTTTCTTGTAATTAAAAAACTATAAAGATTTATTAGATTGTATATACTATCAATACATTCCGGCATCTATCAATCTGTTTTTAAGGGTTATGAGGGCCTTTGCGTGTAACTGGCATATCCTTGATTCACTCAGGTTGAGCACTTTACCTATCTCTTTCATGGTAAGTTCTTCATAGTAATAAAGGGTGATGACGAGTTTTTCTGAATCTGGTAGTTCATCTATGAATCGCCCGAGTGCCCTCTGTATCTCTTTAAGATTTAGATCTTCTAAAATGTCCTTGGAGCTTTTGTCAGGTATGATATCAAAAAGTTCTACAGATTTACCATTTTGTACAAGCCCGATATCATCAAGGCTCAATAGGCTCATCTTATTAGCAATAGAGAGGGTCTCATACAGTTCATCAAAAGATATATTTAATCTCTCAATCACCTCTTCGTCAGTTGCAGTTCTATTGAGTTCCTTTTCAAGTGCATGGTAGGCATTCCTAACCTCTTCAAGCCTTTTTCTTGCATCCTTTGATGCCCACTGCATAGCCCTTATCTGATCGATAATTGCACCCCTTATCCTAAAGTCCACAAATGTGCTCATGGTAACATTCTTGTTGGGGTCAAAGCGTTCTGCGGCCTCAAGCAAACCAACTATCCCTGCTGATACTAAATCCTCATAAGATAGCTCTGGTGGGAGACCTATGTTGTATCTGTTTGCATAATACTTGACTCGTGGAAGAAACTGTTTTACGATTTCATCACGATTGATATCGGTATTTATGACATGTGTTTTTTTCTTTTTTGGCACCTTTCACCACTTAATATGATGTTTTAGATGTTGTAGTTTCATAAAAACATTTTTCCTTTAAACTACACCTAATGCCCTTTTAAAGAAGAGTTGGATCCCCCCCAATTCTTCCTGTGGAACATTCAATATCTTATCACCCAATGATGATAACCTTTTTGAAAAACTGCTATTGGGATATAATGATATAAAACTCTTTTGGGCAATTATTGCATCTTTTACATGTTGTTCATATGGCAGATAGCCTAAATAGTCAACCGAGAGATTTAGAAACTTGTCGGCAACGATGGCAAGTTTCCTAAAGGTGTTAAATGCCTCTTTTTCCGTTCGAGCCATATTGATAAGTATCTTGAATCTGTCCTTTTTGAACTCCTTACAAAGAACCTTAATGAGCGCATATGCATCTGCAAGAGATGTAGGTTCAGAGGTTACAACCACAATAATATCCTGTGCTGAACTGCAAAAAAACAGCACATTATCATAAATACCAGCCCCTGTATCTATGAGAATCACATCAAGGTCAATGTCAAGTGTCTCTATCTCAGATAGCAACTGTATCTTTTGAAACTTGTTTAGGTTTGTAAGTTCTCTAACCCCAGAGCTTGCGGGCAAGATAAGGATATCATGAGGGCCTTTTATGATAATATCCTGAAGCCTTTTTTGCCCTAAAAGAACATGTTTAAGGTTATATTTTGGTGCAATACCAAAGAGCACATCTATATTTGCAAGCCCAAGGTCCGCATCTATTATTAACACCTTCTTGTTGATATTACATAGATATGTAGCAAGATTGACTACAAAGTTAGTTTTACCAACTCCCCCTTTACCGCTTGATACCGCAATCACATGTGGAACCTTTTTCTGCATTATACACCCCCTACAACTAATCCAGCCATAAATTCACAGGTTGGTATCTTGATGTCAAAGGGTATATCAGGTCCTGTGGTCATAAATGATACTGGTCTTCCTGTGATGATGGAGAGATTATAGAGATTTCCAAATTGTGTGGCAAGGTCTAATTTGGTAAAACCAATGGAGTCAATCCCATGTTTATTAAAGTCTTCCCATAATTTGATAGAGGTTGATTCGTTGATAGATGTATCTACAACAAAACACTTTCGTAATGGAAATCCAGATGGAAATATTTCCCCCAATCCTTCAAGTATGTCCTTTGTTTCATAACCTGGGGTATCAATCAGTATTGAGACCTTGCCTATCTCTTTGTATATTATCTTTGGCAGGTCACTGATCTTTTTTATGCTTCTTACAGGGCATTTCAACATCCTTGACATCTCTTTAAAGTGGGCAATTGTGCTAATCCTATTGTCATCAAGGGTGATGATGCTTACGGGCTTTTTCTTGTTTTGTATCATGTGGGCAATCTTTGACAATGTAGTAGTCTTCCCTGCCCCAGGAGGCCCAATAAAGATAATCCCTCGTTCCTCAATAGGAGACATCCCTTGAATCTTTATATCCTGACTGATTACCTTCTTAAGGCTGTCTATGTTTTCTTTTGACCTCTCTACCAATACCAAGGCAAGCTGGGTATCTACCCCCTGCCTGACAAGGAGATTAAAAAGCCCTCGTTTTTCCCTGCTTATCCTAAGGGTTGGCACAATTGGTCGCAAAGTCTCTTTTAAAAAACCTATCTCATCCTTAAGCCCTCTTAACTCTTTGGCTATCTCATCGCTCGACACATTAACATTAGTGTTGACTATGCCCTTAGAGCTTATTGTTGAAGCCTGAGACTCATCAATAGCCGCTGTCACCTCTACAGCACTCTTGCTGAGTATCCCAAAAGGACCCGACTTGATCTGCCTGTTTGACAAGATAATAGCATCTGGACCAAACTCCTTTTTAACCGCCTCCATTGCCTCTTTGAAGGTCTGGCCTACAAACTTCTTAATTTTCATTCCATCCATTATAGCGCCTCCATCCTATATAGCAACCGTAGCAACTGACTGTATCTTTGTATTTTGTGCCACCTCACCATGAGATATGACCATTATGGTATTTGATACCCTCTCGGCTAACCTCTTTAAGAACCTCCTAATGGTTGGTGAACAAAGTATTATTGGCTGATAACCCTTTGATAAGCCTTCTTCCGCAGCCCTTCTAAGGCTATCTGTAATCCTGTCTGTTACCAAAGGGTCAAGATTAAGAAACACCCCTTGGGTGGTAGTCTGTATTGAATCCATTATGGTTCTCTCAACTCGAGGGTCAACGAGTATAACTGCAATAGAACCATCTGGATTTATTATCTGTTTCGTTATAATCCTTGAGAGGGATTGTCTGACGTATTCTGTGAGGATATCTGCATCTTTTGTAAGCGTTCCATACTCTGCGAGGGTCTCTAAGATAGTCTGCAGATCTCGGATTGAGACCCTTTCCCTTAGTAGATTTTGCAGTACTTTGTGGACTACTGTAAGGGTTAAGACCCCTGGTATTAGGTCTTCAACAACCTTTGGTTGTGTCTTTGAAAGGTTATCAAGAAGTCTTTGGACATCTTGTTTGCCCAGTAGTTCGTGTGCATGAGATTTTACTACCTCTGAAAGATGTGTAGTAATCACCGACGGGACATCAACCACCGTATAACCTTCCAATTGAGCCCTCTCCATATCCCTCTCATCAATCCATAGGGCATCCAGACCGAAGGCTGGGTCCTTTGAGGGTATGCCTTCTATCTTTGTTGTCTCGTCCCCTGGAGATATAGCAAGATATTTACCGAGCATTACCTCACCAGAGGCGACCTCCACCCCCTTTATCTGAATGGAATATCCTGTGGTCTTTATGGCGAGATTGTCCTTAATATGAACTGGTGGTATTATAAAACCCATTTCACTTACCATCTGCTTTCTTATTGCCTTAATCCTTGAAAGTAAGGTCCCACCTTCCTCTACAATGGAAACCAAACCATAACCGATTTCAAGGGCAATTGGGTCTATCGTAAGGAGAGACTCAAGTGCCTCAGGGGCAGGGGCCTCTGGTGGGGGAGGAGCCTTCAATTCTTCTTCCTCTTTTTTCTTGTAAGACCTGTGGAGAAAATAGGCAGCGGTTCCTGTGGCGGAAGCCAATATTAAAAAAGGGATATGCGGTAATCCTGGTATTAGTCCAAAAAAACCAAGTATCCCAGCGGCGGTAGCAAGCACCTTTGGGTTGACAAAAAGTTGTTTTATTACCTCAACTCCAAGATTGGTCTCTGCAGCATGTCTGCTTACGATAATACCAGCCGCAGTTGATATTATCAGGGCAGGTATCTGTGCTACTAATCCATCGCCAACAGTAAGGATGCTGTAAGTGGCAGCAGCATCTGCAAGAGGCATACCCTTTTGCAATACGCCTATCAGGATTCCTCCAATGAGGTTTATAGCCATAATGATAATGCCGGCAACTGCATCCCCCCTTACAAACTTGCTCGCACCGTCCATAGCCCCATAGAAGTCTGCCTCTCTACTTATCTCCTCCCTCCTTCTCCTTGCCTCTTTTTCATCGATTAGTCCTGCGTTTAGATCTGCATCAATACTCATCTGTTTGCCAGGCATGGCATCGAGGGTAAATCTCGCTGCAACCTCTGCAATCCTTCCAGAACCCTTTGTTATAACTATGAAATTTATAATCACGAGTATCATAAATATGATGAAACCAACTACAAAATTCCCCCCTACAACAAATTCTCCAAAGGATTTTATGACCTGACCAGCCGCATCAAGTCCCTCTTCGCCTCGTAAGAGTATCAGCCGTGTTGATGCTATATTCAGTGATAGTCTCAAAAGTGTGGTCACGAGCAGTATTGCTGGAAAGGAAGAAAACTTAAGCGGTCTCTCTATATAAGAAGATATCAGTAGTATTATTACAGAAATTGTGATACTAAAAGACAAGGCAAGGTCTAATAGAACTGGGGGTATAGGGATAATCATAAACACAAGTATTACTACAACTCCTACCCCAAGTAACACATCACTTCTTTTTAGAATGTTTTCAAGCAATGCTCACCTCAAAACATAGATTTTACTTATTTGAAGTTTTCCCCTTTAATTTATAAATATTTGCAAGGATGGTTGCTACAGCCTTATACAAAGTCTCTGGTATCTCTTGTCCGACCTCTAACTTAAATAGGGAACGGGCAAGGGGTTTGTCCTCAAACACTGGTATCTTGTGCTGATTAGCGATCTCTTTTATCCTTTCAGCAATAAGGTTTGCCCCCTTAGCAACCACCTTTGGTGCATCCATTTCTTTTGAATCGTAGCGAATCGCTACTGCAATATGTGTGGGGTTAGTAATAACAACATCTGCCTTTGGGACTTCTTGCATCATCCTCTTTCGAGCCATCTCCCTCTGAAGGCTTCTTATCCTTGCCCTGACATGTGGATCACCCTCCATCTGCTTCATCTCTTCCTTTACCTCTGAACGGGTCATCCTCATTTCTTTTGAAAAGTGCCACTTTTGATAAGCAAAGTCAATTACGGCAAATATCGTGAGCACCAGTGCAGCTATGAGTGCGAGCTTCTTTATCTTCTCAAGGCCAAAAGATACTATATCTTTTATGTCCATGTCAGAAAGTAGAGGGATACTGTCTATATCATTCCTTAGCAGCAAGTATAAGACCACACCAAAGACAACAACCTTCAAAACCCCCTTCAGTGCCTCAAAAAAGGCATTAAGGCTGAATAGTCTGGATATTCCACCAATAGGGTTTAGTTTTGAGAAATTGGGCGTGAGCGAACCGAGGCTAAATGTAAAGCCAGTCTGAAGGAAATTAACCAATAGAATGACAAAGAATATAAAGACGAAGAATGGTAGCATTATGTTGGCTATATTTATGATGTCTCCTCTTATTATGTTAGTAAGCACTATATCGTTTAATGATGGTGTGGTTACTGCCCTTTTGAACGACTGTTGGAGGTAGTTGCTGATACCAGCAAAGATAGCACCTCCATATACAAGGAGTAAGAAGAAAAACCATATTGGAATTACAGAGGTAACGTCCCTACTTCGTGGGATGTTACCTTTCTTTCGGGCTTCTTCTAATTTTCGTCCCGACGCCGGTTCAGATTTCTCTTCAAATTCCTCTGCCATCTATCACCTCGTGATGACCTGTAAGGCCTCTCTTATGTTTATAAGATATCTTGCTATCACAGCAAGCATAATAGGTATTGAAAGTATGATAAAAAACAGACCAGAAAATATGTTTAATGGCACTGCTACAAAAAAGATATTTGCCTGAGGCATTACCTTTGAAACGAAACCCATAGCAATATTTATTATCATCTGGACGAGTAATACGGGGGCTGTTATCTTAAAGGCAAGTGGAAACATTATCTTGCTATACTCCATTATCCCTTGAAAGATAGAGCTGTATCTCACAGATGTGATGTCGAAACTCCTTATAATGCCTTCAATGAAATAGTGGTGCATATCAAGCATAAAGAAAACAACCATTCCGAGAAGGGTGTAAAAGAAGGTAAGTGGCCCTAACGCCTCACCTACAAGAGGATTAAAAATCGATGCCATCCCCAATCCCAGCTGGAGATTTATCCACTGGGCTGCCATCTCAATAGCAGACAGGACTACCCTTACAGTTAATCCCATAGAGAGCCCGACAAAAAATGCCTCAAATACGGATAAAAGGAGATTTTCTGAATTTACCTTTACTACGGGCAGTAATAGGAGTGTAAGGGCAAGGGCAACACCAATCCTCACGACAATAGGCGTCATTCTTGCGCCAATAAATGGGATAAACATCAACATTACAGATATTCTTATGAAAACGGGGATAAAGTTATCCGAATATGTGACTATGAGGTTATAGATATCCACCCTTTTCACCTAACATATGTTGGAATGTTTTCTATGATGTTACGTGTAAAAGAAACCATAACGTTTATCATCCAAGGCAGTGCAAGGAATACGGTCGCAAAGATAGCAATTATCTTGGGAATAAAGGCAATGGTCATCTCTTGAAGTTGTGTAACGGCTTGAAATAGGCTTATCCCCATCCCTATGACAAGACTTACAAGGAGGACAGGCCCTCCTACCATCAAGATAGTCTCAAAGGTTTGCCTGGAGAGTTGTTCAAGCAGTTCTGTGGTCATCTAAAACTCCCTACTAATGAACCTATGAGCAAACCCCAGCCATCAACAAGGACAAACAACAAAAGTTTAAAAGGCATAGATACCATCACAGGGGGTAACATCATCATGCCCATAGATAAGAGTATGCTCGCAACTACCATATCAAGCACCAAAAATGGCAGAAATATGAGAAAACTTATCTCAAACGCCTTTTTTAACTCCCCGATAGCAAACGCTGGGATTACTACCCTTAATGATAAATCCATAGGTTTGGCAGGTCTTTCTGAATTTGAGAGCTTCAAAAATAGGGCTAAATCCTTCTCCCTTGTCTGCTTGAGCATAAATTCCTTTAGGGGCTCAGATGCCCTCTCAAGTGCGGTCTCACCATTAATCTCCTTTTTTGTGTATGGAAGATAAGATTCGGTATAGATCCTGTCAATAACTGGTGACATAACAAAAAGGGTTATAAATAATGAAAGCCCTATTATGATGGTATTTGGCGGCACCTGTGGCGTTCCCATTGCCTGTCGTAAGAAAGAAAATACAACAACCACCCTGATATAACATGTCGTCATCACGAGTATTGCCGGCAAAAATGATAAAAGTGTTAAAAATAATAGGACCTCCAAGGGACTTGTCAAGCCAAGTATGTTACCTGTTGGGGCAGGTGCAGGTGGTGGGGCTGCAAGGATAGTGTTTGCATCGGACAACAGGACAATTAAGATTGTGGGCAGCAGGATGCTGTTTTTAAATAAAAACCTTATATTTTTCATGACCCTCTTACCCATCTTTTCTAAAGAGATTTGTTATGCTGGATTTCCAAGTCTTTTGAGCATCCTGTTGATTTATTAACATATATGGCTCAATCTTTGAGGCTTCAACCCTTGTAATCAATGTGAAACCACCCTCTGATATCCCTATTGCATAGTATTCATCTCCTATCTTTACCACCGCAATACCACCCTTTGTTCCAAGTGGTTGATACTGAACGATATTAATGAATCCCCCCCTGTTCATTATCCTGTGTCTAAGTAGCCTTGTAAGCAGGTAAAGGATACCTAAGACAACTGCAAGGGCTAAAAGCATCTTAAAGAATTCTAAGTATATGTTCATCTTAATTGGTGCACCCTTTCTGTAGGGCTTATTATATCGGTTATCCTGATACCAAACTTTTCATTAACGACTACAACCTCCCCCCTTCCAATGAGTTTGTTGTTGACCAAGACCTCCATAGGCTCACCAGCCAATTTATCCAATGCAATTACTGAGCCTTGTCCTAACTGGAGAAGTTCCTGTATCAATATCTTTGTCTTGCCAATCACGACGCTCATCTCAAGAGGGACATCAAGAATAAAGTTTATATCCCGCTTTGTGGTTTTCTGTTCAGGCTGGCTATCACCAAAATCCTGAACATCCATATCCTTTACATCTTCTGACATTGTCTTTGCCTCCTTATGTCGTCATTTCTCTGATTCATGGAGATCCCTTGCTCGTGTTATCTTCAATGCGTATGACCCTTTATAAACACCGTATTTGGCGCCAAACTTGGGTATACCTTCAACATATACATCGATATCATCATCTACATTTTTATCAAGTACGATTATATCCGACACATCAAGATTGAGAACCCTTTGGATATCTATCTCCACAGTCCCGAGCACACCTACAACATCAAGGGGGATGGTCTTTAGCCTTTCTTTCAATCTCTCAAGCCATTTGATATCCATCTCATCTCTATCTGCAGAAAAAGCACTGTAGAGTTTCTCCTTTATAGGCTCCACTGTCCCATATGGGATACAGAGGTGCGCCTTACACTGTTTGCCCTCAATCTCAAGTGTAAACTCCACCTTTATAACCACATCTACAGGTGTTACAATAGTTACAAACTGGGGATTCATCTCAGATCTAACATAAGATAGTGTTATCGGGTAGATGGGTTTCCAAGCCTCTTCCATATCATTAAAAAACATCAAGACAACCTTATGGATAATCTTCTGCTCTATTGGGGTAAATTCCCTTCCCTCAGGCTTATAGTAGCTCTTACCTGTACCACCAAAGAAAAATTCTATTAGACTGAAAATCATCGGTGCGTCAAACACCAAAAGACCAAAACCCCTCAAAGGTTCCATCCTAAAGACATTGATGCTTGAAGGGAAAGGAACGCCCCTCATAAAATCGTAAAATTTTGTGATATTTACTGTTACATTGGTAACATCTACCATCTTTCTTATTGCAG
>JBDNDH010000001.1:0-20109 GCA_046719235.1 Thermodesulfovibrionales bacterium | reverse complement strand
GGATGAGCAACTCGCCATTGATGAAGAGGTAGAGTTGGTTGTTCAGGTGAATGGAAAACTGAGGGCAAAGATTATAATACCCCTAAACACAACTGAGGAAAGGATCAAGGAATTGGCGCTTATTAATCCAAATGTAATAAAATTTACAACAGGTAAGACCATCAGAAAAGTAATAATAGTAGGAGGCAGACTTGTCAATGTGGTTGTTTAATAAGGGATATTTAGGGGCTATCTGTATAATCATTGTATTGACTATTTTTTTAAGCTCATGTGGCTATACAATTCATACAAAGAAGGATATCCCTTTTAAATCAATAGCAATAGGCGACATTAAAAACAAGACATACGAGCCAAAACTCCAAGATAGGCTAATAGCCTCTCTTAATGAACAACTTATGCTTTATGGTTTTGATATATCAAAGGATGCAAGGTATAAAATAGATGGAGAGATCAGTAGATTTAACCTCAAGATACTATCAGAGATCGGCATTACTGCAGTGGAATATGGGATAGATATTGATGGGGTATTCACCTTAACAGATCTGAATACTATGAAAAAACAGACAATTAAGATATTCAGACCTTATCAGACTACCTTTACTACACATGACAAATTAACAAATGTCCTTATCCAGAAAGACCATCACACAAAAAGGGCTATTGATGATCTGTCAAGGGAGATAGTCCAAAACATCATATTTTTTTCGCCATCAAAAGAGGTAGATAATTGAGTTTTAGGGATTTTGATATAGAACTCCAAAAAGGCTTACCAGAGAAGATATACTGCATTTACTCTGCTCAGGAGTTTCTCCTGTTTGAGACTATAAAGGATATCAAGGACAATTTTACAGCAAAAGGTTACATTGTAGAGGAGTTTAACCTCGCCGTGGCTGATGAACACATATCTATACATGAGCTTATAGATCTCTTAAACACTCCTCCCTTTATGGGTAGCAACAAGATAGTAATCCTTAATTGTGGGGAGAAGCTATCAAAGAAGGACATACCCATCATATCGAGATATAGCCAAAACCCTTCACCGTTTTCTACCTTAGTTATCTGTGTCTATCTGTCTGATAAGAAAAAGGGATATCCACTTGATATAAAAGCAAAGATCTCCATAGACATTACGCTTACCAGCAAAGAGATACGTGTATGGATTAACAAAAAGACAAAACAAAGGGGATTCACCTTGACGAAGAATGCATTAGAGTTTTTATCAACATACACTGGTGATGATGTGGGATTACTTTACTCTGAGGTTATGAAGTTTGAATCCTTAGGAAAGGATATTGTTGATGTAGAAGATATCAAAGACCTAACATATGCAGGGGTTTCTTATGGTGCCTTTAACCTCACATCTGTATTAGGCTCAGGAAGGGTGAAGGATACCTTTTTGACCTATAAAAGACTCGGAGAGAATGTGGATGATGTTTTACTATTGGGGGCAATATGCACAAATTATGTAAACTACAGGGCAAGGTCAGAGAGCACTGAAAAGATTAGAAAGACCTTAAGGATACTCCATGAGGCTGATAGCCTCTTAAAGAGGTCAGCCCCTGCAGTTATTGAATCCACATTACTGAGATTGCTCGGTGTCGTTTGATGTTTTTTGAGGATTTGCTTGGACGTTTGAAAGAGCCTTATTGGTCCTGATCGTTAGTCTTGATATTTTCCTGGATGCAGTATTTTTGTGGATAATGCCTTTGGATGCTGCACTGCTTATGATTTCTACCAAGTATTTAAGCTGGGTTTCAATTGCCGCCTTGTCTTTTGTCAGATAGAGGCTTTCTAATTTTTTGATCTCAGTCTTTATTCTTGACTTCATAGAATCATTTCTAAGTTCCCTTTTTTTTGCCTGCCTATTGCGTTTTAAAACCGATAATTTCTTCTTTTTTCTTGTGGTTGCCTTTGTTGCCAATCAAATCCTCCTATTCATTTAATCGTCTGGTGAAGAATTAAGGGTATTAATTTTATCAAACCACATTGAAATTAATCAACGGTAGTTGATGTTATAAAAGACATCCAAATATTAAAATTACAACCACTTAAGTCTTTTAAATATCCTATGCATTATAACAGCAGGAATCAGTGACAAAAACAATACAAAAAAGAGTGTTGTGTATTCACCTAAGAATGTCCATTTAAAATCGTTGTTGCCGGGTATAGGGATATTCATCCCATAAAATGTCCCTATAACTGTGGCAGGTATTGAATATGTAAAGACAATGGTCAGGAGGGCAAGTATCTTGTTTGTCCTGTCAGAACTGATTACAAAATCGGAATCCTTGTATATCTCAATAGTCTCTTTACATTCATCAAGGATAGTCCATACCTTGTCTATGGTGTCTGATAGGTCGCTAAAATATACGGACATATCTTCATCTGTAAATCTCTTGATCTTTATCTCTAATTCGTGTATAACCCTCTTGAGTGGGAGAATTATCCTCCTTAGATTGGCTATGTCGTGTCTTAGTTGGGCTACCTCTCTAACTGCATCTATCTTTTCATCAAAGACCTTTTCTTCTATTGCCTCTATGTTAATCAAGATCTTTCCCATCATCCTAAGAAGATTATCCACAAGGGTATATATAAATCGATATAGAAGAAATGCTGTTGACATATCTTGGGTTATATATGCCCTTGATTTAGGATTGAGCCTTTGTATGTTTACCGAAGGTGCGTCCGGGCATTCAATCAATTCTTTGCAAATGCTAAAAAACTTGTTTATGGGCTTCAATTCTCCACTGTGTATGGTAACAAAAAAATCCTTACTGATGAATATAGAGACCTGTGCTGGAACTGAGAATTTCTTATCCTTTAGGTATCTGGGAAAGTGTAGAATGATAAAGAGATAGTCCTGATACTCATCTATCTTTGGTAGTTGGGTCTTAGATAGGCAGTCTTCTATGTCAAGTGGGTGAAAGTTAAATTGATGACTTGTGATCAGCTGATTGAGGACGTCCTGTGTGGGAGAGTCTATGTTGAACCACTTAAATGAATTGCCTTCTATATATGAATATCCGTTGGTTTCCAATGTTGTCCTCTAAATTGCAAATTTATCTTGACGAGCAAGTGCCCTTAGATCTGAAGTAATTTGTTGACTATAGGGGTTTAATTCCCAAGCCTTTTTCATACACTCTATGGCCTTCTTTTTATCGCCCAGCTCTATGAATGACTTCCCCATTTCGTAATATATGTCTGCATCTTCCTTGCTTATCTCGAGTATCCTATTATACATGTCAAGGGCGTGCTCTGTCTTTCCAACCCTCCTGTATGCCTCTGCAAGTGACTTCATGATATGGATATCGGAAGGATTCCTACGATGGGCCTTCTGAAGGGTCTCTAATGCTAACTCGTTATTGTCTTGTGAGAGAAATATCTCACCCAAGAGATGATCGGTTGTTGAGACATCATCTCTTGTCTTGCTTGCAGCACTTTTTAGCAGAGATACCGCCTTTTCATCCTCACCAACCTTATGAAGAAGTTTGCTGAGCGTAATGAGTCTTTCAGTGTTTGCCGGGCTTATCTCATGGGCAATCTCATAATACCTGATGGCCGTTTGTATATCCCCTTTACTTTCGTATATTTCTCCTAAGGCATTGTAAGCCTTTACAAACATTGGATTTTTGTTTATAGATTCTTTGTATAGTTCTATAGCCTTATTGATATTTCCCTTACAAAATTGAATCTTTGCCATGTTAAATAGAATCTTTGCAGTTTCCCCCACAATCTCTTTTGCCTTAAGTATTTCTTCCTCAGCAGAATCGTAATCCTTTTTTTCCATAGATGTGAGGAAACGTTTCATGATTTGCTCAAGATTGCTTGGCTTGTATTTCTTTTCAAGAACTTTGGTGAGTTTTTCTTCAAGGGTAGACATCACAAAAGGTTTTATAATATATGCCTCACCGCCTTCTTCTGCTGCCCTTGCAACTATCTCTTTTGACGCCTCTGCTGTGACAAATACAAACTTTATGTGTTGGTATCTTTTATTATCCTTGACTGTCTTAAACAATTCAATGCCTGTCATAACTGGCATATTTATATCAGCAACGATTATGTCAATATGACGAGATTGGACTATCTCAAATGCCTTTTTGCCATTTTCAGCCATGTAGAGATTTTTAAAACCTAAACGGGTTAACATGTTGTTTATAGTGATCCTCATACTAAGTTCATCATCAACTATAAGAATTATATTATTAAGATATTCTTGTGGGATTGCCATAATTATGTTTCCTTAGTCGATTCTTCTGAAATCCTGTGGTAGTATTATCGTAAACAATGCCCCTTTATTTACATTTTCTGCTTTTATACTCCCCCCATGGGCTTCTACCACAAGCTTACAGAATGTAAGCCCTAAACCAGTTGATGTCTTTGAGTAAGCCTTCGTCCTGTCGGTAGCTTGCGAGTATTTATCAAATATCTTGTCCAGCATATCCTCTTTGATTCCGCCACCCTCGTCCTCAAAGGTAAGAATTATGCTCCTTTCGGGCTGTAGATATTTTGAAGTGACTATGATCTTTGAATTATCTGGGCTGTGCTCGATGGCATTTATCAATATGTTGGTTATGACCCTACCCATTAGGTCATCGTCTATGTAGCAGACAGTAGGTTCTGATATTAACTCTACCTTAATGTTACGTCTTTTGAGTAATCCACTCAGAGAACGGACCTGATTCTTTATCAAGTCGTGTAGGTCAGTCTCTTCTCTGAGAATGCTTATCTTTGCCTCCTCTAACTTTTGGATATCAAGGATGTTTAATACCATCCTTTGAAGATTTTCTGCCTCTTCAATACAGAGATTGATGAGTTCTGATTGACTATCTGTCAGATTTTCATAGCTAAGCATATCAAGGTTCGCAATAATTACGCCTATAGGGGTCTTGAGGTCATGCACTATGAAGTTTATTAAATCAGATTTTACCTTATCCATCTCAAGTAGCTGACATTCTCTGTTTTCAAGTCTATCGATGAGATCTTTGCAAAAATTCTCGGCTGTAAAAGAATGAATGAATACTGATATGATAGGCGCTATCTCTTCAACTGTAGCCATATCTGTGTCAACAAAGTTTTCTATATCATCAAAGTCTGTCAGATTGATAACCCCTATCCTCTTATTTTCAAAAAAAAGTGGTATGGTCAAAGACGATGATGATTCATACTTTGATTTATCAAGGGTTTTGAAGAATGACCTTGTATTGTTGTCTATCCACAGCGGTTTCCTCTCAACTAAGGCAATAGTAGATATAGATACATCCGAAATCCTTCGCTTTAGTCCTATTATGTTTGGGTTTGTTGATGCTGCAACCTCTATATTTATGTTGTTTGAATCTATCAACATTAGGGAGCACCTCTTGATACGAAACTCTTTTGATATGTAATTTATAAGATTAGAAAGCCTCGCTTGTAATGGTACATCTGCCTCTGTAAATACTTTTGTGACGTTGTAAACATGTTGTGCTTTTGTCATTAGAGAATAACTCCTTGCCAAAGTTAAATATATTTATATAAAATAAATGCAAAAAAAAGCAAGGAGGTTTTTTTGTGAAGGAAGGCATTCATCCAAAATATAAAGAGGTCAAGGTCGTTTGTGCCTGTGGTGAAACCTTTACAACAGGATCAACAAAGGACAAGATTCATGTCGATATATGTTCAAAGTGTCATCCCTTTTTCACAGGCAAGCAAAAGATAGTGGATGCGGAAGGTAGGGTTGACAAGTTTAAAAAGAAATATTCCAAAAAGTAGATAAAACGAAACAATTTCTTAGAGGGTTAGATGTCATGATAGGATTCTAACCCTTTTTGTTTGAGAGGAAGGCATATAACATGGAGAATGTAGGCGGACAGGCTGTAATAGAAGGGGTAATGATGAAGTCTCAAAACTGTTGGACTGTAGCCGTGAGATCACCAGATGGCAATATTGAGATCAAAAAAGAATACACTAAAACCCTCCCAAGACTCTTGAAATTACCTATTATAAGGGGTGTGGTTGCCCTGTGTCAGGCACTTTATATTGGGGTAAAGGCGATAGAGTTTTCTGGTTCAGTTGCCCTTGATGAGAAGGAAAAGTCTGGGTCAAATCCATTTGTATTTGGGATATCTATCCTTTTGGCAATTGCCCTTGCTATTTCATTGTTTAAATTTTTTCCCTTATATGTTGCTACTTTATCAAGCAATATAGTACCTGCTGTGCACGACAGCCCCATGCTTTTTAATCTAATAGATGGTATATGTAGGGTTGCGGTTTTTATATTGTATATTGTGGTTATAGGATTTTGGTCTGAAATGAAGAGGATATACCAGTATCACGGTGCAGAACATAAGGTAATATTTAACTATGAGGCAGGAGAGCCATTAACTGTTGAAAATGCGAAGAAATACAAACCTTATCACCCAAGATGCGGGACAAGTTTTCTAATGATAGTGATGGTTATTAGTATATTTATTTTCTTTATCATCCCTCAGGATTGGACTTTTATGGAAAAACTAATCTCACGGATTGTCTTAATCCCAATCATAGCAGGAGTATCCTATGAGGTCTTGAAGTTATCAGCCAAGATGAAGGATCATATATTCGTCAAGATCGCCATCCTTCCGGGATTGCTTTTACAGCGTCTAACCGTTAGAGAGCCCGATGACACACAGATAGAGGTAGCCATAAGGGCTTTAAATGAGGTTTTGATGTCAAAGGAAGGGAATCTTATAGATGTTAGATAAGCTCACTTTAATTGAAGACAAATACAACGAATTAACATCCGCCCTTTCAACACAAGAGATACTGTCAAATCCTTCTGAGGTCCAAAGGATATCTAAGGAACAGGCAGACTTAGAGGTTGTTGTGACAAGGATCAGAGATTACAAGAAACTCTTAAGAGAGATTGAAGAGGCAGAAGAACTTATTAAGGGCTCTGATCATGAACTTAAGGAATTAGCCCAACAAGAACTTGATGAATTGAAAAGTAAAAAGCCCCTTATAGAGAATGAACTAAAGATACTGTTACTTCCAAAGGACCCGCGAGACGATAAGAATGTCATCCTTGAGATAAGGGCAGGGACTGGTGGTGAAGAGGCTGCACTCTTTGGATCTGCACTCTTCAGGATGTATTCAAAGTATGCAGAGGCAAAGAGGTGGAGATTAGAGGTAATAGATATAAATCCTACGGGATTAGGAGGGATAAAAGAGGTAGTAGCCACCATAACTGGCAAGGGTGCCTACAGTAGACTCAAGTATGAGAGCGGTGTTCACAGGGTTCAACGTGTACCTGTCACAGAGGCATCTGGTCGGATCCATACATCAGCAGCAACGGTGGCGGTATTGCCCGAGGCAGAAGAGGTAGATATCAAGGTTGATGAAAAGGACCTCAGGATAGATACATTCTGTTCATCAGGGCCAGGTGGCCAAGGGGTAAACACCACATACTCGGCAGTGAGGATTACCCATATACCCACAGGGATTGTTGTTCAGTGCCAAGATGAAAGGTCACAGATTAAAAACAGGGATAAGGCTATGAAGGTCTTGAGGTCAAGGCTATTAGAGATAGAAACAGAAAGACTTGAAAAGGAAAGGGCAATGGATAGACGTTCACAGGTTGGCACCGGGGACCGGAGTGAGAGGATAAGGACTTATAACTACCCACAAAATAGGGTAACTGACCATAGGATAGGGCTTACCCTTCATAAGTTGGAACATGTATTGGAGGGCAATCTCGACGAATTCATAGATGCCCTGATCACACACTATCAAACTGAAAGATTAAAAGATATTTGAACATAGTAGACGAGATATCTCATATCACCTCTATATTAAAAGACCACTACATAGATCACCCAGAGATTGAGGCAAGACTCATCTTAAGCCATATCCTCGCAGTAAATCTTAAGGACATATACCTATACGACCTGCCGATACCAGAGAGACAGGTTAAACAAATTGAAGAAATTGTAAAAAGAAGGACAACAGGGATACCTCTTCAATACTTGCTTGGAGAGGTTGAGTTTTTTGATATGATCATAAATGTTGGTGAGGGTGTTTTTATCCCAAGACCAGAGACCGAACTGATGACCGAATATGCCATCAAGGAGATAAAAGGTCATAGTCCTCTTGTTCTTGATATCTGCACAGGGAGCGGATGTATTGCCCTTGCAATTGCCAAACAAAAAAAAGGCTCATTTGTGGTTGGCACCGATATATCAGAGATTGCCCTTAGATACGCAAAAGGTAACGCAAAACGAAACAAGATTAATAATGTATCCTTTGTAAGGTGTGATCTCTTTGCACCATTTAAAGATGGGGTTTTTGACGTGATAATATCAAACCCTCCTTATATATCAAGTAATGATATCAAGTTCTTACAGAGAGAGGTTCAAAAAGAACCACTCATTGCCCTTGATGGTGGGGATGATGGGCTTGATTTTTATAGACGAATAATCAACAATATAAGCCATCTCATGAAGTCTGGCGGGGTGATAATCTTAGAGATTGGGTTTAATCAGTCTAAAGAGGTCTTTGGAATCGTAAAAGAGAATACCTTTTCAGAGGTTAGGATCATAAAAGATTACGCTGGCATAGACAGGATATTGATAGCTCGGAGGTAATTTGTCAGAAAAAACATTTAAACAATTCAATATATTCCATGCACCATTGTTGTCCTTTTTCTCAAAAGCTTTATACATTGATGTAGCTAAAAACTGGAGGGGTTATGGAATCATATACCTCTTGTTTTTGAGCCTCATATTTAGTTCAGCAGAGATTGTAAGGTTTCAGTCGCAGATTGAAGAGGTGATTGATGTAACTGCCCCTGTTATCGTCCCACAGGTCCCCACCCTCCACATAAAATCTGGAAGGCTATCTATGGATAGCGAGTCTCCTCACATGATCTACAACACAAAAGACAATACACTCTTTGCAGTTATAGATACAACAAACACCTATAAAACCCCCAATGACACCGGAGCTGTTATCTACATCTCTGATGTAAGGCTCTACTTCAAGAATAGTCCAAATGACTACAGTTATATTGATATCAAAAACTTTGATGATATGACTATTACCCATGAGGTAATTTATAAATGGATAGACAGGTTTAAGAGGGCATTTTTTTATATAGTATTCCCATTTTTTTATCTATTTACCGTGATATATATCACAAGTCAGGTCTTGCTATGTTCTCTGATAATGTTTACATTTGCAAAGAAGACATATCCAAACATCACATTCCCACAGATAATGAGGATCGGTGGGATAGCCTTTACCCCACCTGTGATACTGAATATTGTTCATACCTTGTTGGGAATTGAGTTTGTTTATGGTGGACTGGTCATACTGATTTTTGGTATGGGATACCTCTATTTTGGGCTAAAGGCATTTGTAGATAACGTCGATTAATCAACTCGTCAAACATTTAAAGGCTTATGAAACAGACAATTTTTACGAAAAGATAATTATATGATATTGCCAGTATTTAGACATCTCTTAAACAGATTAAAAGAGAATCTCTACGCGCAGAGGGTATCTTTACAAGAACAGACAAGCATAATAATCGCTGACCCAGGTATGATGTTTAGTCTCTTATGGCATGTCAAGGAAAGGTATCCTCAGAGGGATTTTAACCTGATAACCCCTTCAATATCCCTCATTGGACAAGAGGGACTATCTTCTTTAATAGATAGATTTGATAATATCTTGGATGAAGATGCCTATCCCTTGTGGATTTTTTCAACACTTTTAAGGTCTGCTTCTATAGTTCTGAACAAGAAGGTGGATATTATAGAAGATGAGCATGCAATCATAGCCTCTCAAATACCGATGTTGGGTTATCTATTGATGTATCAGAGGTTTCCACAGATCAAGAGGCTATTTCCATTATTGTTACGAATCCTTAAAGAAGACAGCATATTCATCCAAGAGAAACTCTTTAAGACAAATCACATAGCGGAGGTTCAAAAGATAACCAACCTCCCGTCTCTATTCATTACAACCTGTTCTATGCTTGGATTGATATACACTAATAAAGGTAAAAGGGTAGAGGCATTTGACCATCCGATAATATTTTCCGATAACTACAGGTCATTTCAATTGCTCAAAATCATGGAGATCGCGGAGTTATCTGCCCAAAATATATTGTTCCCACAGGTCATTGAGGCTCAAGAGAGATGCAAGGAGAATATGAAAAAATACTTTGCGATACCGGAGAATGAGTACGAAGAATACCTATCAGAGGTTATTACGCTCTTTGAAGGAGAGTGTGATGCCTATGGTCAAAGGATCTTGTGCAAGGATATGCTTGAATATGCCCAAAGGTATTCTCAAGGTGGTTTTAGCTTTATAACAATATCTGAACCATTTAAGAGTGACCTAAACAAGTTTTATGAAGCCAATAGACAAGGTAGGCATCTCTTGATTTGGGGGGAGGCTGATGTAGGTAAAAGGCTTTTACTTGCCTCGGTACATCAAAGGGATGACAATCCAAACAAACATAGTCCTTTCATATCTATTTACTGTAGTGGTATCAGTAATGATAATTTTGATGTAGAGTTCTTTGGGAGCAAAGGGGGTTTTTTTGGTTTTGAAAGGCTTAAAGGTGCCCTTGATATAGCAAAGGATGGTGGTACGGTTCTTCTTAAAAATATTGACAGGATGTCCATTGATTTACAAGAAAAACTATCAAGAATCATTAAGGAGGGATTCTTCTATAAGTTAGGAGAGTTAAAGCCTACACGGTTTAACTGCAGGTTTTTTCTAACCTCAAGGACCGATCCATCGGATACTACACACATATCTGAGATATTACTAAAGACCATCAATCCCTATATCTTATATGTGCCACCTCTGAGGTATAGGAGACAAGATATTGAGGTCATAGCAGATGGGATAATCAAAAAGTATGAACTCCCCATTTATGACAGAGGGATGCTAATAGGACTTAAGGAGTATTATGAAAATGAAGATTTTCGTAATAACCTTCTTGACCTCAAGAGACTTCTATTTTTTGTGTCTGCAAGAAAGATTCTGTTGAAAGACTTAGATTAGTCAGGTCCTCTAAGGTTATAATAAGATTTAGAATGTTTGATGCCCTCAGATACAGATACTCTTTAAACACACGGCTGGTTATTATAATGCTGTTTCTAAGTTTCATAATGGTGTGTGCCCTTCTCGTTATATATTCGCAATCTGAAAAGGCCATTTATCGTGAGATTGAGAGACAAACAAGCGATCTCACTAAGGCTATCCAGATAGGAGTAGAGGAGGTAACGGCCACCGGCATTACCGATGAGGCAAGACTCTCAAAATACCTAACTGAGTTAAACACAAAAGGTATTAAAGAGATCTCAATCATAAGTAATAAAGAAGAAATAGTCGCAAGCACAAATCCCTCAAAGATTGGACAACCTATAACACACAAACGTAAGGAATTAATAATAAAGGCTGAATTAGGCGAGCCAGTATCAGAGGAGGGTAGCGCATACAATGTAATAGTGCCAGTTATTGCGGGAAACACCCAGTATGGTTATGTTCATTTGAGGGTTAATAAGGACGACTTCACTAAGGTTTTGCAGGAAAATACAATAAAAAGGATTAGTGCTGCAATCCTTGTGTTTAGCATAGGTATTGTGCTAACACTATTGCTATCAAGACATTACACCAAGCCAATAGAAAAAATAGCAGAGGCAACGGTGAGGGTAGCGGCCGGCGACCTCAATCAACATATCAATGTAAAAGGTAATGACGAGGTCGCTATTATGGCCCAGAGCTTTAACCTGATGGTTGCAAGGCTCAGGGAGACTAAATCCCTTAAGGAAAGGTTAAGGGAGGCGGAGCATCTTTCTGCAATAGGTCAGTTATCAAGGACTATTGCACACGAGATAAGAAACCCCCTAAACTTTATCAACCTAAGCGTTGAGCACATGCAGGACAAGTTTCCACCAGAGGATATAGATAAACAGAAAAAGTTTAGAGAGTTGATAAATGGGATTAAACAGGAGATATCAAGGCTCAACAAACTGGTAAATGATTTTCTTGACTATAGCAGACCTATGAAGTTGGATGTCAAGAAGATAGACATCAAAGACCTGCTTGATGATATCATTGCACTTATATGGGCTAAGGCAGAGGCTGAAAAGGTGCAGATAAAGAGACAAGACAATGTATCTGTATCTTTGTATCTTGATGTAGAGCTCTTTAAGTCATGTGTGATGAATGTTATATCCAACGCCATCCAGTCTATGGAGTCTTTAGATAGTGGGGCAGATAAGTTATTAATTATAAAGACAGAGGTAATTGAAGATCATTTGGTCATTTCATTCTCAGATACGGGCATAGGCATAGATAAGAATGATATTGAGAAGGTCTTTGAGCCTTTTTTCTCAACAAAGCCAAACGGCCTTGGATTAGGACTTCCTTTAACAAAAAGGGTTATTGAGGAGCACGGAGGACGTTTAGAGATAATCAGCGAAAAGGGTAAAGGGACTGATGTCATATTTGTCTTACCCATAACACAGGAAAATGTATATAATCCAGAAAAGAGAGGTTTATATGGCAGTAATAATTGTTGCTGATGATGAAAGACCACAGAGGGAGATAATAAAAGATATATTAGTTGATGAAGGTTATGAGGTATACACCGCCAGTACAGTAGAGGAGTGTCTTAGTCTTGTAGATAAACTATCGCCGGATGTAGTAATCACTGACCTGAAGATGGGCAGGTCAAGCGGACTTGATCTACTGGATAGGGTTCAAAAAGACGAATTGAGCCCTGCTGTAATCATCATGACTGCCTTCGGAACGGTAAGTTCTGCAGTAGAGGCTATGAAGAAAGGGGCATTTGATTATCTTACAAAACCCCTTGATAAGGACAGCATACTACTAACAATCAAGAAGGCTGTGGATAGGATGACACTATTGAAGGAAAATATAAAACTTAAAGAGGCACTTATAGAGAGGTTTAGGATAGATGGGATCATAGGAAGTTCAAAGAAGATGAACTATGTTATAGAGATTGCCAAAAAGGCTGCACCTACAAATGTAACCGTACTAATATACGGTGAAAGCGGAACTGGCAAAGAACTCCTAGCTAAGGCAATACACTACAATAGTCAACGTGCTAAAGGTCCTTTTGTAGCACTGAACTGTTCAGCAATCCCAGAAAACCTTATTGAGAGTGAGTTGTTTGGATATGAACCAGGGGCATTTACTGGTGCTAATTACAGAAAGACCGGCCTATTTGAGTCTTCAGACAAGGGGACATTATTTCTTGATGAGATCGGGGATATGCCGTTGCTTGTTCAGGCAAAATTACTGAGGGTTCTTCAGGACAAAGAGATAAGAAGACTTGGTGGTAAAGATACAATTAAGGTGGACAATAGAATTATTGCGGCAACCAATAAGGACCTGTCAAAAGAGGTTGCACAAGGTAAGTTTAGGGAAGATCTCTATTATAGACTAAGGGTTGTGACGATTGAGCTTCCACCATTGAGGGAAAGAATGGAGGATCTACCTTTCCTTGCAAATTATTTTATAAATAAGTACGACAAGGAGTTTGGCAAGTCAGTTAAAGGGGTATCTAATGAGGCACTTAAAATGATGCAGTCCTATAATTGGCCTGGAAATATAAGACAACTTGAGTTTATTATGGAAAGGGCAGTACTGATGACAGATTCGGACTATATCACACCAGAGGATATCAAAGATGAGTTGAAATCTGAATATACAAAACAAGACTTTGACTTTCATCTGCCGGCAAGAGGCATCAATTTTGAGGAATTGGAAAAACAGCTTATCAGGCAGGCTTTGATAAAGAGTAACTGTGTGGTGGCAAAGGCAGCAAGACTGCTTGGGATGACAGACAAGACATTTAGATACCGTCTTGAAAAATATGATATCTCTATCCCTACATCCTCAAATGAGGGAGGCACTCCTTAAATAAGGAATCCAAATTAATATTACAGTAATGTTAATTAGGTGATTAATCATAGTGTTAATGTTAATTATACGATGTTTTATTGTTTGGCATGAATATTGAAAAAAGAATCTACCGTAAAATTGGGGAAGCAAAAATCTAAATAAAGAAGGAGGTGAAACAAATGAAGAAGATGTTAGCAATTATCGTAGCTCTTTTATTCGCATTTTCCCTTACCACAGTCGCATTTGCTGCTGATGCTCCAAAGGCTGATGCAAAGAAGGACGCTCCAAAGGCTGACGCTCCAAAGGCTGATGTAAAGAAGGACGCCCCAAAGGCTGATGCTCCAAAGGCTGATGCAAAGAAGGACGAGCCTAAGAAGGAGAAGAAGGAAAAGAAGGAAAAGAAAGAGAAGAAGGAAAAGAAAGAAGAGCCAAAGAAGGAAGAGCCTAAGAAAGAAGAGAAGAAATAATCAATTAGAATATCCTTTTTCTATCTCAAATGGGGACTTGTCAGTGATGGCAAAGTCCCCATTTATTTTCCTTTGTTTTAATTTTAGAATGTGTTTTTTCATGTTTTTTTTAAACTTCACTAATGTTTTTCGATAAGTTGATATTTTTTTTACGGCTTTTCAGTAATAAGAAAATCGGACCCCAAGGCAATCTCCCAAATTCACTAAGAATTGAGGTTTCAAAAATCAAGTTTATATCCAGTCAAGGCTGTACAATGCCCTTTA
Source organism: Thermodesulfovibrionales bacterium (assembly GCA_046719235.1). GTDB lineage: Bacteria > Nitrospirota > Thermodesulfovibrionia > Thermodesulfovibrionales > Dissulfurispiraceae > DUZI01. The sequence goes on along the minus strand of JBDNDH010000001.1, from coordinate 5,476 downwards.
TATTAGACCGCATAAATACTTGGTATTGCCCCTAAACCCAAAAAATGCAATTGATATTTAGTATAGCAAACATAGATGCCTTCAAAGCCTTTTAACTGCAACATAAATTATCTAATGTATCGCCCCTAATTCACAATAGTGATGATTACATAAAAATGTGCAGTTAGAAATTAGGGCGCTACATGTGTACAGGTGGTGCTACAAAACCTTTTCAGGCATCTATGTGCGCTTAGAGAAATGCATTTTTTGGGTAAAGAAAAAATAAGATCAAAAAGGTTGGTTGTAATAATACTGAAATAGTGTTTACTACCAGCATTTGGACTAATTCTTATTCAACTGCATGGTCATAAAGTTGTATAATCTCTGTATCTCATGCCAAAAAGGATATTTTTTTCTGGTATCGCTGGTAGTGGAACATCCGCCTTAGCCTTTTTTTATGCAAAAAAGGGCTTTTTGGTATCTGGTTCTGACAGGTTGTTTGACAAAAACCCCGATCATAGTCTGCTAAATGTCTTTAGGAACAACAATATAATGATATTTCCTCAAGACGGCAGTGGTATTGAGGCAGAGACCGATACATTTGTCTTTAGCACTGCTGTTGAGGATAACAATCCTGATATACTAAAGGCAAAAAGGCTTGGTATAAAGATGATGACAAGACCTGAATTTCTCTCTCAAATGGTTAAACAATATAAGACGGTTGCTATTGCAGGTACAAGTGGAAAGTCGACAACATCATCCATGTTGGCATTTTTGATGTATGAGTTAGGGCTAAAGCCAAACTTCATAGGTGGTGGGAGGATGAGACACTCAAAAACCCACCCGCAGGACGAAAAATGCAATATTACCACAAATTACTTGATTGGAGATTCAGATATCCTGATCATAGAGGCTTGCGAATCAGACGGCTCTATTGTGAATTATTTCCCAGAATCAACCATCCTTCTAAATCTTGATCTTGACCATCACAAGATAGAAGACACAAAGAGGATGTTTGAGAGATTAATAGAGAATACGGATGGCAAAGTTTTATACAATGCTGATGACAAAAATCTAAATTTTGTTGAGTCTTATCCAAGGTCAAGGAGATTTGCCCTTATGCAGTCCTCAGATTATACCCCAAGAGATATGGTTTTTGAAGGTTTTGGCAGTAGATTTAGGATTAGGGATGTAGAGTTTAAGATATCTCTCCCCGGCAGACACAATTTAATAAACGCTTTGGCTTGTATAACATATTTATCAGATGCTGGGATTGATTTGAGAAGTATTGCAGGTGTGATCCATAAATTTAGTGGGGTAGAAAGAAGGTTTGATATATACCTCGATGACCATAGGGGGTTTGTTGTAGATGATTATGCACACAATCCCCATAAGATATCCTTTTTGATGGAGACGATAAGTATGCTTAAAGATAGGGTGTGCTATGTATTTCAACCACATGGATATGGTCCCACAAGACTTATGAAGGATGGCTATATAGAAACCTTTTGCAAGCACTTAAGAAACGAGGATATCTTGCTGATATTGCCAATATACTATGCAGGAGGCAGCGCTTCAAAGGATATATCAAGTAAAGATCTATCCGATGCAATCTCTAAAACTGGTAAAGTAGCGAGATCCTTAACATCAAGGGAAGAGGTCCTAAACATGTCGCAGACCTATAAAAATTTTGTTGTATTTGGTGCAAGGGATGATACATTGGCAGATTTAGCGAAGGCAATCAGAGACAATCTGATCGGTCATTAAACCCCTATGTTTTATGGTTCATATTTCCCTTAACTTCAATCTTATCTCCACACGGCGATTTTGTATCCTTTCGTCTGCCGTGCTGTTTGAATTAACAGGTCTAAATTCCCCGTTACCTTTTACTGAAAACCTGGATGGGTCAATGCCTTGATTGTCCGTAAAATACCTAAGCACCGAGATAGCCCTTGCCATTGATAGTTCCCAGTTTGATGCAAAAAACTTGTTATTGATAGGTATGTTGTCTGTGTGTCCTTCAATCTCTACTAAAAATTCCTGATGCTCTTTGATTATCTCCGAAATCTTGTCAAGTGGTTCATTTGCACTATTGAGTAATCGTGCGTCAGCAGGTCTGAAAAAGACCTTCTCCTTTAAGGTGATTATTATCTCGTTATTTGTAGAGATGGTTGAGATGTCCTCATTTAATCCCATAGTTGAAAAACTGCTATTTAGCCTATTTACTACAGATTGTAGCCTATTGCCATTATCTGCCTCTAATAAGTGGTTTCTATCCTTTGACTTGAGTTGTTTATCTTGCAGTATCAATTCTCTACCGCCACCTTTGGTCATCATAAAAAACATGATGAAGCAAACGAGTAACAGTGTTAAGAAGTCGCTCATCGTTATAAGCCATATGTGTTCACCATCATCCCCCCTTTTATGGAAAGACCATCTTTTTGATGATGTGGTCTTGTTGCCCACGCTCTATAGCCTACCTTTTGCAACTGCTGTTGATAGATGAGATGATACAGCAAGGTTTTGTTCCTCACCGTTAATCCAATCGTTCCTTAGTCTTTCCTCAATCTTTAAGGTATGTTCACCATTTGCGATTGATACTATGCCTTCTATGATCGTTAACATCTCTGCCTCTTCTGCATCAGCCATATCCTTTATCTTTACGCTTAAGGGCATGAATAGAAGGTTTGAGAAAATAACCCCATAAAAGGTTGACATCAGCGCAACTGCCATCATCGGCATCATGGCTTCAATGGTAGTCATATTGCTAAACATCTTTATCAGGCTTATGACTGTGCCGGCAAGCCCAAGGGAAGGTGCAAGCCTTGCCCCTGTTTTTAAGACATTTTGATTGCTGTGTAAGGAAATTATCCTTGTGTTCATCTCCCGCTCTAATATTGTTTTGATGTCTTGGGTCTTATGATTGTTTATGAGAAGATAGACCGATAGTTTTAAAAACCCGTTGTCCATACATCCCGCAAGTCTTTCAAGGCTTTTTATCTCTGATTTTCTATATAGCCTTGAGATAGTAAGGATGTTTTCAATGGTTGTATCCCTATCGTTGTGGGTGTTAAAGGCCTTTTTAAGTGTTGAGATGGTGTCTTTCAGTCTTTCAATGGGATAACTCAAGAGAAGTCCACATGCAGTGCCTCCGAAGATTATAATAATTGCCTCCCAATTAAAAAATGTAGAAAGGGAGACCCCTTTAAATATGGTAAGTAACAATCCGATTACTATGAGAATACCTAATATGGTGATAATAACATTCATTTAGACCCTCCAATGAGTTTTTGTATAATCAAGCAAAATAAATGCCCATTGTATCGTCAGGTCTTCATATTAGATTATCTATTAAAAATGCAGGTTTTGCGTCTAACATCAATATGAAAGCCAATCTAAACCAGCAGTGTAAGTTAAAAAAATGGAATTTATTTCCCGACCGAAAAAGGATATTTTTTCCTATGATGAGATGTTTCAGTCAAAAAATATCAGAAACCTTCCATCTCTGACGAATTTAATAACATAATTAATTAAAAAGTATTCAAATCATTAAATACGCACATGTGATTGTAGAAAAAGTAAAACCATTGACCGTAGATACATTTATGGAAACTTTGAGTTTAAACGCTTGATGCTGTAATATAATAAGTATTGTGAAAATGGTCTTGATGCAGGGAAATCAGGCAATCGCAGAATCTGCAATAGTTGGAGGTTGCAGGTTTTATGCAGGGTATCCAATAACCCCACAAAATGAGATACCAGAGTATCTCTCATGGAGAATGCCGCAGGTAAAGGGTGTATTTATTCAGGCGGAAAGTGAGATATCCGCAATTAACATGGTCTATGGGGCATCTGCATGTGGGGTAAGGGCGATGACATCTTCAAGCAGTCCTGGTATTAGTCTGATGCAAGAGACTATCTCCTTCCTTGCCACTGCCCAGTTGCCAGCGGTAATTGTCAATATACAAAGAGGAGGACCTGGACTCGGTAATATCTCAGCCAGTCAATCAGACTATTTTCAAGCAGTCAAGGGGGGTGGACACGGTGATTACAGGTGTGTGGTATATGCACCTTACAGTGTGCAGGAGATGTGGGATATTACACAATTATCATTTGATAGGGCAGACATTTATAGGACCCCGGTTATTATACTTGCAGATGCGATATTGGGGCAGATGACAGAGCCATTAGTAATGAAATCGATCAGTAGACCAATGCTCAAAAAGGATTGGTCATATGACAGGCCAAAGGGGTCAGGTGTTAAAAGGGTGGTTATAAAAACCCTCCACACAAGAGATGGAGAATTAGAGGCGTTAAACTATAAACTTGCAGAAAAATACAAGCTTATTGAATCTAAAGAGGTGTTGTACGAAGAGTTCTATCTGGATGATGCTGATCTTGTGGCAGTAGCCTTTGGTATATCTGCGAGGATTACAAAGAGTGCGGTCAATAGACTAAGAAGGCTCGGCTATAAGGTAGGGATACTTAGACCTATTAGCCTGTATCCGTTTCCTTCTTATTTTATATCAGAATTAGCAAATCAAGGCAAAAGGTTCATCTCAGTAGAACTTAACTTGGGACAAATGATAGAGGATATCCAGAGGGCGGTAAATGGCAGGTCAGAGGTGTATTTCTATGGGAGACCTGGTGGTGGGCTGTTCACACCTGCTGAGATTGAAGAGGTACTGCGTAGATACCTTTAGTTTTTGACATCAAGAAATATGATCAGCAGTCCGTTATAGTTTGGTCTGCATCAATTAGGCATATCCTGTTTTACTAAACATTGCTTATCTAAAATGCTAATCAAATATTAACTCAAGTTTACTTTGAGACGAAGACGGGGCGGACGGGGCTCGAACCCGCGGCCTCATGCGTGACAGGCATGCGTTCTAACCGGCTGAACTACCGCCCCAAAACGGATAGCAAGATGAATGGTAGGCGGAACAGGGCTTGAACCTGTGACCCCAGCCTTGTAAGGGCTGTGCTCTCCCAACTGAGCTATCCGCCCGAATAAAGAGTATAATTTAACAACAAAAAGGATGTTTTTGTCAATTCCCACTTTTTTCATGTCAAGCCAAAATAAAAATGTCCTGTTTTTACGCTGCTGCCTCTGTCACTTTTTTTCTCCGCATAAGAAAACAGAATTATCTTTCCCTATTAGTAAATCTTGTTAATTAAAAAGTTTAACATGGGCATCATGATGTGATACACTCATAAGGTTATGATAGAGGAAGTCTCTAACATCAAGGCACAGACTATAGAACTTTTTTCAAAGGGTTTATATACAGAAGCCTTTGATCTTGCATCAAAGGCTGTAAAGCAATACCCCGATGACAGAGAGCTTTATCTGATAATGGGTTTTTGCCTTTACAGTCTTGGTATAAATGACATGGCTTATATGTGGTTAAGCGAAGCCTTAAAGGGAGGAGATAAAAGTATCTATAACATTAACCTTTGGAAGAGGGCTTATGAGTGTTTAGGTAAAATAGCCTATTCC